>JAUMVG010000002.1:99690-134358 GCA_030530315.1 Clostridia bacterium
GTATTCATTTGTTGTCGCGTTGTCACTCCCACCAATCGGAGAGAATGAATGGCTTGCCGTTCAAGGTCCTTTCGAGGTAATGATCGCTACCGATGAGCACATCTATACTTTGAAAAGGTATTTGTCTGCAAATACCAGCTTTTACCATGATATTATCTTTATGACCGTCGATGAAGCTTTAATGGAAATGTTCTATGATCTTTCAAAAAGCGAAGAAAGCGTTATTCGCGCTGTGAGTGTTGATGGAAAGACCCAGGATATCTATCAATATGTTTCTGCGGGTTCTAAAAATGGAAAAGCAGTGGGAGTGCCGATTATCGGTTATAACTGGGCGGAAGAGGTACAAGATGTCATAGACGCTTGGGAACTGTATGTTCAGGCAGGAGGAACGGCTCAAGACCTTTCATCATATGCTAACGCTATCGAGGTCAAGGACAGGTAACAATATCCAAAATAGGAATCATACAAAAATGGCCGAACGGCCATTTTTGTATATATTCCATAAGGTTTCATACAGAAACGGCATTTCTTTTGATTTGACAGATGGACTATATTTCACAGCATGCAGAGGGACGTTAAATTGATAGAGGGACGGCGGCAGGGATTGCGTTTTCTGTTCCCTGTTGCTAAAATGGTTACGGGCGCACCTTGAAAACGATATACAGGTTGCATGATAAGTCAATGAAAGGACGGTTTGCATGTATCAATCTCTTTCTTTGACTTCATTCATTGAGACTTGGCTTAATACCTTCAAATCCACGGCGGTAAAGCAATCCACCTATGACCGCCTGATAACGTCATTAAAGGCGCTGGAAGGCTTCACAATCGCTTCAAAGGCCATAGGCGAGATAACCGCCGTAGATATACAGAACTATGTAAATGACCTTACGCAATGCGGCTACGGGCTTTCCACGATAAAGAAGCAAATGCGGATTGTCACAGCGCCATTGAAACAGGCGGCGGCGCTGCATTGGATTCCCGCTAACCCTGCGGTGGGAATCACGTTGCCCGCGAAAAGCAACGTCAAGAAGGAATCGCAGGCTGTCGAGGCGTATTCGCCCGACGAACAAAAGGCGCTTGCGGCGGTGCTGGATTCCCGTGGACGTCGAGGCTTCGCCGCCGTCGCACTGATGATTGAAACAGGCTTGCGCGTGGGCGAGGCGCTGGCGCTTCGATGGTGTGACGTGCAGTTGCCGCGCCGCCGCCTGACGGTTCGCGCTACTGTCGTTCGGTTGGCGAACAAAAAGCAATCCTTTGTCCAGCAGGACGCAAAGAGCGTCAGCAGTAACAGGGTTGTGCCGCTGACGCCCGCCGCCGTTGCCCTGTTGGAAGGTTTGAGAATTGACAATGACAGCGAATGGGTTTTTACAGATGAACAGGGCGAACGTTTGAGTTACGAGGCGTTACGGTATCAAACGAAGGTTGCGTGCGCGGCGGCGGGCGTGGAATATCGCGGGATGCACGTTTTTCGGCACACCTTCGCAACGAACTGTTATTACAAAGGGATGGACGTTAAAATTTTGTCAAGGCTGCTCGGGCACGCCGATGTGAATATAACCTACAACATATACGTGCATTTATACGGCGACGGCTTTGAGGAAATGTACAGCGCACTGGTTAAATAGCACAAAGAAAACAGCCTGTCTTTGTGCGACAGGCTGTCTTCACTTGGCAGGGGCAGAAGGATTCGAACCCTCAACAAAGGTTTTGGAGACCCACGTGTTACCATTACACCATGCCCCTATGTTCTCACGAACGAATAACATTATAACCGAAGTCGGTGCAAATGTCAATAGTTTGCAGATATTAATTTTATGCTGTCTCAAAGCATTGGAGATAAATCACCTCAATCAAGCGGCAGAGGTGATTAAATATTAACGTAAGATGATATTCCAGTTCCTTGACTAAATAAAATGAACGATGTATAGTTATATATGTGCAATGCGTGATAAATTCGCATAGTTGTGCTTTTGAAATGGAGTGTAAGAATGTTCAAAACTGTATCGGGCGGCAGCGGAAGGCATCGCACTGCCGCGCCATATATCAATCCAGCGGTCGCCAACATATTGAAAATTGTTGAAGAGGAAACGCGCGATCACGCGCTGGTACAGAGCATCTACTTTGGACCGACGGCACTGACGCATATTCGCAGGGTCATCGAAACGGGCGGCTCCATCATCACGGACACTACGCTGGTGGCCAACGACATCGATTCGAGCCTCTTGGGCAACAAGGGCGCAAAGATCCTCTGCTTCATCGAAGATCCTCAGGTGGTCAGCATCGCCGAGCAGCGGCACACCACCCGCGCCGAGGTCGCCGTGGACTATGGCCTCGCCGTCGAAGGCCCGAAGCTGATGGTGGTGGGCAGCGCGCCCGCCGCGGTGGGCCGAATGATCGTGCGGCGGCAGCATGAGCCGCTGAACGACGTGTGCGTGCTCGCGGCGCCGACCGGGTTTGCCAGCATCGTGCAGATGAAGGAGCGGCTGATGGACAGCGACCTGAATTCCATCGTCGTGCGCGGCAAGAAGGGCGGCATTCCCGCCACCACCGCCATACTCAACGCCATTCTGCGGGAGATCGCCCAGAATCCGAACGGGTGACGCCGAAGTGACTTTCGACGCGCTCCAGAGGTTCACGTCGGGCAGGAAAAGGGTTTGTCTTTCAAATTATCTTCAATACCAAACGAACGCCGCCGGGGATGCAATTCCCCGGCGGCGTTCGTTTGCGCCGGTCATGTCAACAAGTTGAAAAACGACGGCGCGAATGATTATTTATTCCTGTCAAGAATGTATGCTCTCAATGCTTCGACCGTGTCAAAGGCGCGGGGCAGGTCGATGCCGCCCAGCTCGTCCAGGTGTCGATAGCCCCAACTGACCCACGCGCCAGAGATGCCGGCGTTCTTCGCGGTCAACAGGTCCGTATCGCCGTCGCCGACATACAGCGTCCTGGTGGAATCCGCGTCGAGCTCGCGCTGGATCAGGCGAACCCCGTCCGGGGCGGGCTTCTTCGGAATGCCCTCCCGTTCGCCCAGGGCGAAGTCGATCAGGCCGGGAAAGTGGGCCTCGCAGAGCAGGCGCACGGCGCTGTCCACCTTGTTGGAGTTGACGGCCACGCGGACGCCCTCGGCCCGCAGGGCCCGCAGCAGCTCCAGAATGCCGGGGTAGGGGCGGGTGTGGACGCTCACGTTGGCGGTGTAGTGGGCCTTGAAATCTGCCAGCACATGGGCCTGGACCGGCTCCGGCATGCCCTCCGGCACGGAGAGGCGGATCAGGTTGCGCACGCCGTTGCCGATGGCCTGCCGCACCTGCTCCGTCGTCCGGGCGGGAAAGCCGTGGGCAGCGAGGGCGTGGTTGGTCGAGGCCGCCAGGTCGTCCAGCGTATTCAGCAGCGTGCCGTCAAGGTCGAATATGACGAGATCAAAGTTTGCCATGGTATCGCGCTCCCGGTTTGGTTTGCCTCCATCATATCAGAAACAGGGAAAGGCTGGGCGCCGTTTGGGATAAAAATGTGTTATCCCGGCGAACAATCGCCATATCGAGGGCCTTGGAATTGAATTTTGAAGCGCGATGTGCTACAATATATAATGGTGAGTTGTGAAATACAGCACAGGGCGGCGATGCCGCCGGATGGGAGCGCTCGATGCCGGCCTACGAAGCCTTTGCAGAATGGTATGACGTCCTGATGGACGATGTGGATTACGATGCCTGGGCGGACCATTACCTGGCGCTGCTGGCGCGGGCCGGGGTCAGGCCCCGCACGCTGTGCGACTGCGCCTGCGGCACGGGGTCCCTCTCGGTGCGGTTCGCCGCCCGGGGAATCCGGGTGACCGGCGTGGACCTGTCCGGCGAAATGCTGGAGGCGGCCCGCAAAAAGGCGCTGCAAAGGGGCGCGCAAGCGATGTTCGTGCGCCAGGACATGTGCGCGCTGGAGCTGCCCCGGCCCGTGGAGGCGCTGGTCTGCGGTTGCGATGGCGTGAACTACCTGCTGGATGACGACAGGCTACGGGCCTTTTTCGCCCGGGCCCACGCGTCGATCAAGCCCGGCGGCGCGCTGGCCTTCGACGTGTCCTCGCCCTGGAAGCTGGAGCACACCCTGGGGAACAATTTCTACGGCGAGGAGCGCGACGACGTGGCCTACCTTTGGAGCAACCGCTTCGACACGACCGCGCGGACCGTCACCATGGACCTGACCTTCTTTGTGCGCCAAAGGGATGAGCTCTATCGCCGCTTTTCCGAGGTGCACGTCCAGAAGGCCCACGATCCGGAGCACCTGAGGGCGCTCCTGGCGGAGAGCGGCTTTGGAGCCGTCGAGGTGTTCGGCGGCATGACCTTCGAGCCAGCGAAGCCTCACGAGGAGCGGCTGCACATCCTCGCCGCGCGCGAATAGCTGTTTAAGGAGAGAAATCATGAGTTTGATGAATCAGGACGGAATACTGCACATATCGCTTTTGGAGGGCCAGGCGCGGGCCATACTGATTGAGAGCACCGCCATGGTACAGCGGGCCAAGGAGATCCACGGCCTGTCCAAGATCGCTTCCGCCGCGCTGGGCCGCACACTCTCAGCGACGGCCATGATGGGCTCCATGCTGAAGGGCAGGGATGAGAGCGTGACCGCTTCCATCCGCGGCGGCGGTCCCATCGGCACCGTGTTGGCTGTGGCCGACAGCAACGGCTGCGTGAAGGGCTACGTGGATCACCCGGAGATCGACCTGCCGCGCACGGGTCCCAAGCTGCCCGTGGGGGCGGCCGTGGGCCGGGACGGCCGACTGACCGTGATCAAGGACATGCACCTTCGCGAGCCCTACGTCGGCCAGGTCAACCTAGTCTCCGGCGAGATCGCCGAGGACTTCGCCATGTACTTCACCGCTTCCGAGCAGACGCCCTCGCTGGTGTCGCTGGGCGTGCTCGTCTCCGACGAGAAGGTGGAGGCCGCCGGCGGACTGATCGTGCAGATGCTGCCCGGGGCCAGCGAGGCCGCCCTGCAGTCTGTGGAGAACAGCGCGGGCATGTTCATGGATATATCGGGCACCATTAAGGAATACCATCTCGACGGCGCGGTGGATCAGCTGCTGATGCACCTCCAGCCCGTGGTGCTGGAGCGCCGGGAGAGCCGCTATGAGTGCGATTGCAGCCGCGGCCGCGTGGAACGCGCGCTGATCACCCTGGGCGCAAAAGAGCTGAACGACATGATCGACACCCAGCACGGCGCGCAGGTGGACTGCCACTTCTGCAACAAGCGCTACACCTTTACCGAGGACGACCTCAGACAGCTGCTGGCCGCGGCCACCGCGAAGCCGAAGGACTGAGGCAGGGTTGAGTCCGCTGCGCATGGCGTGGCAAATGGGTTATTATTGGAGGTTGAATGAGCAAGGACATCAAGGTGGTCTCTTTCGTCCGGTCGCCGGCCTATGTGCACCATCGGGCGATGATGAACCGCCGGGACAACAACATCGTGGACGCTCTGGAGCTGCTGCGCCGGGCGGTGGAGGAATCGCCGGACAACCGGGAGTATCGGCTTGACCTGGCGGAGCTCTACTGCGAGATGGGCTGCCACGCCCAATCCAATCGGCTGCTGCTGGACATGCTGGCGGAGGGCGAGGGGCCTTCCGAGTGCTACTACGGGCTGGCGCTGAACCAGCTGGGCCTGAACGACGTGCCCGGCGCGCGCCAGGCGCTGCGGCTCTACCGTTCCAGCGACCCGGACGGCGCGCACCTGGAGGAGGTGCGGCAGCTGGCGGCGGAGCTCGACTTCTACAGCGAGATCAGCCACCCGGCGCGCAGGCTGAACCGGGCCGCGCGCATTGCCAACCGGGCCTGCGAGGCCATGAGGGGAGACGACCCGGAGCGGGCCTGCCGGCTGTTCGAGCAGTCCCTGTCGCTGGCTTCGGAGCAGTACGACATGCGCGCGCTTTACGCCATGGCGCTGCTGATCCGCGGCGACCGGGAGGCGGCGCGAAGGGAGGCCGAGCGGGCCGCCGGGGGCTATCCGCCCTCCGTGCGGGCGCTCTGCGTCTGCGCGCAGGTCATGTACCTGTTGGATGAAATGGAAAAAGCCTCGACGCTGATCGGGCGCGCCGCCGCGGAGAGGCCCGAAGGACAGGAACTGCGGCTGATGGTCTACGCCATGGGCGAGATGCGCCTGCACGACCAGGTGGCCGAAAACGCGCGCCTGGCCCTGCAGGAGGCGCCCTTTGATAGGGACCTGATGCACATGCGGGCAATTGCGCTGTACAACACCGGGGTGCAGCAGGAGCGCCTGACGCGGTTTTGGGAGCGCATACTGCGCATCGATCCCCAGGACAGCGTGGCCCAGTTCTACCAGGAGACCGCGCTCGCGGGACGCCTTGGGAAATACACCCTCGACTACAGCTACCAGGTACCCCGGGAGGAATTTGCCCACAGGCTTTCCCTGCTGGTGGGCTACCTGGGCGAGGGCTTTGAGCGGGTCGAGGCCCTCTGGAACGAGGACGCCGGCTTCCGGCAGCTGCTGGGCTGGGCGGTTCGCGCTGAGGACAGCAGCCTGAGCCGCGCCGCAATGGTCACGCTGACGGCCATCGATTCGGAGGAGTCGCGCAGCCTGCTGCGCACCCAGCTGTTCAGCGGGGGGGTTCCGCAGGAGGTGAATCACCACCCGGCCCGGTCCCTCAGGCTGCAGGGCATCTCCATGGATCGCATACTGCCCGCCGGCGCGGGATTGACCGATGGCCTGCTTCCGGACGCGGAGGCGATGCTGTCCCGGCTGCCTGTGGGCGAGCGCGCGCTGGTGCGCTATGCCGATGAGGTCCTCCAGCGGGAATACGACGTCTCCGCGCTGCCTAAGCTATTGCTGATGTGGTCGGCCTACCGCCAGTCCCGGGGGACGAAGGCGGACCCGCTGCGCTGCATCGAGGGAGCGTCGGCCGCGCTGGCATACAATTATTTGCTGCTCTACGGGCCGAAGCCGGAGATCGGCAAGCTGGCCCGGGCGTTCAACTGTGCGCCGAGGCAGCTGCTGTTTTACGCCCGCCGGATGGCGGGGTGCCTGGAACGCATTACAAAGTGACGGCCCAGCGGATGGCCGGGAGGGAGACCACGTTCGATGAAGATACATGATTTTGACGAGAAATTCTACGACTACGTGCGCACCTGGATGGCGATGCACCCCGGCATGACCGAGAAGCAGATCGAAGAGAGCTACAACGAGATCATGCTGAACTGGCTGAACGCGCCGGCAAAGTGGCTGGACGGCGAAAAGCCCGGGGAATACTTCCTGCGCTACAGCGAACCCAAGGACCTGATGAAGCTGCTGGAGGAGTACGACAAGCGGAAAATCGGCCTGCCGGAGCCGCTGTACAGCCGCGTGGTCGCCCTGGGAGAAGTCTGCGTGCCCGCGCTGACGAAGATGGTCCAAAACAGCGATCGTCCGGAATCGATTCGGGCGACGGCGCTGGCCATGCTAAGGGACATCGGCAGCGAAGACAGCAAGCCTCTGTATGTCGATCTGGTGTGCACCGGCAAGGAGGGCGACGACCTGAGCGAGATGGCGGCGGACATCCTCTCCGAAGGCGACGGCGCGGAGATCGAAGCGCTGCTGGAGCGCTACGATGCCGCGAACGAGCAGGCGCAGTCCCGGATACTGGGCATCTGCACCAACTTCCCCGGCGACGACAGGATATTCAACTACCTGTTGGACAAGCTGCGCAACCGCCCGGAGCAGCGCTCGCTCTACGCGTCGTTCCTGGGTAAGCTGGGTGACCCGAGGGCCATCGAGCCGCTGAAGTCGTTCCTGACGTTGACGGACATCACCTATCTGGACTACATCGAGCTGAGAAACGCCGTGGAGGAGCTGGGCGGCGACGCGGGCGAGGAGCGCACCTTCTACGGCGATCCGGACTTTGAAGCCATGCGGAACATGTGAGCGCTTCAGACGAGTGCCGATTAACTGCGCGAGGGAGGGGATTGAATGTACTGCTCGCACTGCGGGAAAAAGGTGACCGACACGATGCTGTTCTGCCCATTCTGCGGCGACCCGATCGTGATACCGGACCAGGACGACGACGTTCCCTCCCAGCCGGAGCCGGCGGAGCGGGAGCCACGCTACGCCCGGCGCGACGAGGAGAACGCGCCTGAGACGTTTGACCCGACGCCCGACGCCGGGAAGAGCGCTCCGTCGTCCGGACCGGCAGGAACTGTTCGTGCGCAGGGGCCCGCGCCCGAAGGCGCGTCGATGGCTCAGGAGGACGCGGATGGGGTCTCTGACGGCGGCGAAGCGCCGCCAATAAGCGCCGAAACACCTGTAGAGGAGAAGGATCCCTGGGCCGCGAGCCCCCTGGAGGAGACCGCATCCGAACCCCTCTGGCCGTCGGACGCCGAGTGGGAGGCCATGCGGTCCGAATTTGAAAGGGCGGACAAGGGTGAGCCCTTGGAGACGGACGCCAAGGCGGAGCTCGAACAGTGGAGCCGCGACCGCAGCCGAGTCTCCGACGAGCTCTCGGGCAGGGCCCCGTTCTCGCCCCTCGCCCTGGAACAGGACGAGGCGGACGGGGACTGGCGCGGCGAGATCGAACGGAAGAAACAGGCCGTCGTCCAGGAGAAGAAGCCGCCGGAGGTCCGGCAGAGCGACGCTCCGAAGGCGAGGCTGGAGGGGCGCGCGCCAAAGTTGAAGGCGGGCGCGGAGGACGGTGCCGACCCGGGCAAGAAGTGGAAGGCGGCCAGCACGCTGGTGCCCGCCAAGGCCCAGGACCTGGACGACCTGTTCATGGACGACGAGGACGAGCTCGACGACTTCGGCGGCGATTTCTCCGATGAGGAGTACGCCTACGAGGAAGAGGGGGAGAACAGCTTCTTCATGCGCCACATCCGGGGCTTTGTGGGCCTGGCGCTGCTGATGATCCTGGCGCTGATGTTCGTGATCTACGCCTTTTCAAAGGCAGGACAGCTTTCCCTGGCCCGGGTGAACCTGGCCTGGAGCGTGAACGCCTATCGCCAGCTGGGGGACGCCAGCTCCGAGGATGAGCAGTATGAGTCCGCCGGCCAGTACTACGAGCGGGCCCTTTCCCGGGACGAGGACAACTACGACCTGGCCTCAGCGGCGGCCATGGCCTACATCCGGGCAGAGAACCTGGAGAAGGCGACCCAGATGCTGAAGCGCTGCGCGGCGTTGAAGCCGGAGGCGCTGGAGGCCTATTACTACCTGCTCCAGCTCTATCCGGACGCGGCCAACCGCCCCTGGGAGATCACGCAGTTGATTCAGCAGGGCTATCAACTGACCGGCGATTCCCGGCTGAACGTCACCGGCTGAAGCGAAGAACCGTGCGCGTGTAACCGCGTGGAAGCAACAAATTCAGGACAATTCGGCCGGCGCGACCTGGGGTGGACGCGCCGGCCGGCATCTGTCGCAACACGAAGGGAGGAAGGAACATGGAAGGCCTGCCAACCCCATGCTTTGTGCTCGCGCCGATGGACGGCATGACCCATGCCTCCTTTCGCACCATCTGCTTTGAGTATGGCGCGGACGGCGCGACCACCGAGATGATACAGTCCCTGGCCCTCGGCAGGGCGAAGAAGCGGCTGAGCGCCGCCTTTGCCAAGACGATGGTGCGCTATCCCGAAGAGGGCAATCTGGCGGCGCAGCTGATCGGCAGGAACCCCGCCATGATGGCGGAATCAGCCAGACGGCTGACGGCCATGGGGCGCTTCGACGCCATCGACATCAACATGGGGTGCCCGGCCCGCAAGGTGGTGGGCAGCGGGAACGGCTCCGCGCTGATGCGGGAGCCGGAACTGGCGATCGAGGTGATGCGGGCGGTCCGGGAGGCGACGCCCCTGCAGGTGCGGCTCAAGATGCGGCTGGGCTGGGACGAGGCGCACATCACCGCGCCACAGCTGGCCATGGCGGCGGAGGCGCTGGGCTTTCAGTCCATTGTCGTGCACGGCCGCACGCGCATGCAGATGTACTCCGGCGCCGTGGATGTCGAAGCCATACGGAAGCTGTGCGCGTCGGTGCGCGTTCCCATACTGGCCAACGGCGGGGTGACCTGCGCGGCGGACGCCCTGACATTTCTTGAAAAGACTGGCGCGGCGGGGGTGAGCATCGGCCGGGCGGCGCTGAAGCAGCCCTGGATTTTCAACGACATCCGCAGGCTGCGGGCAGGGGAGTCCGTGCCGAAGCGCCTCGCGCCGGAGCGCGTGCGGCTGCTGGTGCGCCTCGCGACGCTGGCCTGCGGTCATCGCCCCGAGAAGGTGGCGATCAGCGAGATGCGCAAGTTCAGCGGGTGGCTGCTGCCGGGGCTTACCGGCTATGAAGAGGTTCTGAAGGCGCTGAACGGCATTGCGGACCTGGACGGATACCGCCGTCTGCTGGAGGGCTATCTGGACGGTCTGGTACGCGCGAACGACCTGGAGGTCCACCCGGAGCTGACGCCGGAAGCCTCCCTCGACACGGTCAGCCAGCGATGACGCGCGGGGATGGGGAAGCCTATGCCGTTCCCATTTCCACCGTGGGCGTGGGATTGTCCCGGAAAGGCGGGCGAGATGGGCTTCGCCTGTCCTGAGCCGGAGCATCCGTGTTCAGGACTTTACAGATGCAAATCCTTGTGATAAAATGGTAAAAAAGATAAGGAGTTGATACAAATGCCGAGAAAGAAGCTGCAGGAGACGATTGAGAAGAACGAAGAAGCGCTGGCCGTCGCCGAGATCGAGACGAAGAAGGCCGCCCGTTCCACCGCCCGCAAGGCGAAGACCGCCGTCACCAAGGCCGTCGAGACCGTCGCCGGCGATGTGAAGGAAGCTGCGGACAAGGCGATTGTCGCGACCGAGATCGAGGCCGGCAAGGCCAAGGCCAAGCGGACGCGCAAGACTGCGGAAGCGAAGGAAGCTGTCAAGACCGTCACCGAAAAGGCGAAGACCACGGCGAAGCGGGCCAAGGCCGCGAAGCTGAGCGTGGTGATCCAGTCCCCGATGGGCGGCAACATCACAGCGGATGAGATCGCCGCGAAGATTCCCGCCGACGCCGAGAGCGTGTTCGTCCGCGTGGATCAGAACAAGCTGTGGTGGGTGAAGAAGGACGGCGAGACCGGTTCTGTCGACATCTGGTAATCCAGGAGGTTTATTCCCTCAATTATCCCGATATGGGCGGAGACCGTTGCATAGAGAGCCCCCTCTGCGAACAAACGCGCAGAGGGGGTTTACTTATAGCGAGGCCAACTGTCGACTTCCCGCGCGTCCGCGATGGCGCAGAAGCACTGATATAACTATCTCGGAAACGACATTTTCCTGCGACTGGAAAGGCCCGACAGGGCGCGCGTGAGCGTCATGGGGCGTGCCTGAGAGCCGAAGCGCCTCGCTGTGAGGCATCATCTATTCTCCGTCGGCTGTTGCCGGTTCCGCTTCCGGCTCCACTCTGGGCGGCAGCAGCTCGAAGTTGATCTCGCCCAGGGGAATGTTTGCCCGCTCCAGGCGCACGCGGACCCGGTCGCCCAGCTTGAAAACGGTGCCCGTCGCGCTGCCGATCAGGCGGCTGCGCTCCTTGTCGAACTCATAGTAGTCGTCCAGCTGGGCGATGTGCACCAGCCCCTCCACGCGGTTGGGCAGCGTGACGTAGAAGCCCCAGCCGGTGACGGAGGAGATCACGCCGTCGAACTTGCGTCCGGCCTGGCCGGAGATCCAGGCCGCCATCATGATGCTGTCGGCCTGACGCTCCGCGGTGACGGCGGAATACTCCCGGGTCGAGCACTCCGAAGCCAACTCGCCCATGCGGCCGGAGAGGCGGTCGGCTTCCGCCTGTCGCCCGTCGATCAGCAGCTTCAGCATTCGGTGGACGATCAGGTCCGGGTAGCGGCGGATCGGCGAGGTGAAGTGGCAGTAGTCCTTCAGCGCCATGGCGAAGTGGCCCAGGGGCTTGTCGTCGTATCGGGCGCGCTTCAGCGCGCGCAGCAGCGTGGTGCGGATCACGTCCCGGGCGGGGTGGTCCTTCACCTGCTCGAGTATGCCCTGGAGCACGCCGGGATGGGGCTCCGGGCCTATGTGGGTGTACAGGTCAAGGCTCTCCAGCAGCGATTCCAGCGCGAACAGGCGGTCGCTGTCCGGCGACTCATGGACGCGGTAGACGTAGGGCAGCTCCGTCGACCGGGCCAGCGCGGCCGTGGTTTCGTTGGCGGCGAGCATGAAGTCCTCGATGATGCGCTCGCCCTCGCCCCTGGGCTGGCAGAGGATCTCGACGGGCTTGCCCTGGTCGTCCAGCACGAATTCCGGCTCGTCGATCTCAAAGTCGATGGCGCCTCTGGCCTGGCGGCGGGAGCGCAGCTGGTGGGAGAGGGCGCGCATGTCAAGGAGGGCCTCGCGGACCTCCGCGGGGATGTCCGCCTCGCCGCCCTCGAACATCCGGTTCACGGCCTCGTAGGTCAGCCGCGCGTGGGAGTGGATCACCGATTTGAATAGCCTGTGGTCCACCACGCGGCCGTTCTCCACGGTCATCAGCAGGCTGAGTGCCAGGCGGTCAACGTCCGGCATCAACGAGCAGAGGTTGTTCGACAGGCACTCCGGCAGCATCGGCACGGTGTAACCCGGCAGGTAGAGGGATGTGCCCCGCAGCAGCGCGTCCTCGTCGATGGCCGAGCCGGGGCGGACGTAGTGGCTGACGTCCGCGATGTGCACGCCCAGCTCCCAACCCTTTTCCAAGCGCCGAATGGACACGGCGTCGTCGAAGTCCTTGGCGGTGGCGCCATCGATGGTGAAGGTGAGCAGGTCGCGCAGGTCCTCCCGGCCTGTGAGATCCTCCGGCAGGACGGCCTCGGGCATGCACGCGGCTTCCTTCTCCACCGCCTCGGGGCGCTCCGTGGCGAAGCCGTGGTCCTCGGCGGCGGCCTTCATCAGCGCCAGCAGGCTGTTCTCGCTGCCGAGCACGCGCAGCACGCTGGCGTAGATGGGCCGGTTCTGCACGGGGTACTTTTCGATCTTCAGCAGCGCAATCTGGTCGTTTTTGACGAAGGAGAGATCGCCGGTCAGCACCACGTCATAGGGGATGCGCAGGTCACAGGGTACGGCGGTGGCGAGGGTTTTAACCTCCGCGCGACGGTTCGGGCTGCCCTTGGGAGCCTTGCGCTCGATGCGGACATAGGCGGAGAAGGTCTCCTTCGCACGCTTGAGCAGGCCGGTGAGCAGGCAGTGGTCGCCCAGGGGGCGAACCATTACCAGGTCGTCCGGCATGCAGCGATCGGCGCCGCCCATCGTCATGGCCATGGCGGGCGCGCCGGACAGGGGATGGGCCATGGGGGTGCCGTTGCGCTGGAAGGAGACCCGCGCGGCGGTGAGGCCGATGACCTCCGGGACGGCGTAGCCGCCCTTTCGGGTCGCGGCGACGCGGCCCTCCCGGGACAATTCGGCAAGGGCACGCTCCACCTGTTCCAGCGGCGCTTCCAGCGCCTCTGACAGCTGGCGGGCGGTGCGCGGCGCGGCCGCGCTCCTTATGGCTTCGAAAATCTGCTCATTCATGGCTGTATCAGGATCTGATCGACCTTGCGGCGCGCCGCGCTCTCCACGGTGACCTTCAGGCCGTTGTAGTCGAAGGTGTCGCCGGGCTGTGGGAAGTGACCGAGCACTTCCAGCACCCAGCCATTGACGGTGACGGAGTCGAAGTCCTCCGCGATGGGAACGTACTGGCGAAGGTCGTCCAGACTGGCGCCGCCGGACACCCGAAGGCCGCCGTCGGGCAGCCGGACGATGTCCTCCACCACCTCGTCGTGCTCGTCCCAGATCTCGCCCACCAGCTCCTCCAGGATGTCCTCCATGGTCACGATGCCGGAGACGCCGCCGTATTCGTCCACCACCACGGCCATATGGTTCTTGGTGCGCTGGAGCAGCTTCAGCAGCACGCCCAGCTGGGTGGAGGGCACCACGCACAGCGGCGCGGTCATCATCTCGCGGACGGTCTTGCTGTCCCGCAGGCGATAGAAGTCCTTTTCATGGAGTATGCCCACGATGGTGTCGACGCTATCCTCGTAGACGGGAATCCGGGAGCGGCCGCTCTCCTCGAAGGTATGGGCGATCTCCTCCAGGCTGTCCTCCACATCCACGGCGACCAGCTCGACGCGGGGGGTGAGGATGTCCTCGGCGGTGAGGTCGTTGAATTCGATGGCCGAGCGGATCAGCTCGCTCTCGTGCTCGTCGATCTCGCCCTCGTTTTCGGCCTCCTCCACGATGGTGATCAGCTCCTCCTCGGTGATGCCCCGGTCTTCCTCCGGCTTCACCACGCGGTAAATCAGCTTTTGCCAGCAGGTGGTGAGGAAGATGATGGGGGTGAGGATGTGAAGAATGGCGTTCAGCGCCGGATAGAACGCCAGCGCGATCTTTTCAGGGTGCTCCTTGGCGATGCTCTTGGGCGCGATCTCGCCGAACATCAGCACCACGATGGTCATCACCGCCGTGGACACAGAAACGCCCGCGCCGCCGATGAGCCTGACAAACAGGACCGTCGCCAGCGAGGCGGAGAGGATGTTCACGATGTTGTTGCCCACCAGTATGCCCGAGAGCAGCCGGTCGTAGTCCTCTGCAAGGGCCAGCGCTTTGGCCGCGCGGCGGCTGCCGCCCTGGGCCATGTTCTTGAGCCGCACCCGGTTCAGGCTGGTGTAGGCGGTTTCAGAGGCGGAAAAAAACGCGGACATCGCCACCAGGACGATGAGCGCCAGTATGGATGTACCGTTGCCGTCCATTAAGGACTGTCACACTCCTTGATTCGTCGATATTGTGCGCGCGGCGGCGGCTCATGGCCGCCGCCGCGGAGGTTTGAGGATTGTTTGCAGCCGGTCAGTCCAGAAGGCCGGCCACGTTTTCCGCGCGATACCCAAGTTCCTCGATCAGGGCAGGACGGTCGGGCAGGCTGGACATCAGCACCTTGGCATCGCCCTCGAGGACCACGCCCTCCAGCGCGGCAGGCACGAGCACGCTATCGAAGGGATTGAGCGCCAGTTCACCGTCGATCCAGCGCAGGGTGCATTCGCTCATGGGCGTCAGGAACAGCATACGGCCCTTCTCCAGGGGCATCTTGCCGGACAGGTTCAGCCGGCAGAGCTCGAAGTGGGTGTCGGAGATATAATAGGTGCGGCTGCCGCCCTTGCACAGCACGGTGGTGCCCTCGATCTTCTCCAGGCTCAGTTCGGGCCGGCAGACCTCCAGCGCCTTTTCGACGTGCAGCGGGCGGGAATTGCCGTTCTTGTCCACGCGGCCCCAGTCCCACAGGCGATAGGTGATGTCGCTGGTCTGCTGGATCTCGTAGCACAGTATGCCCTCGCCCAGGGCGTGGACCATGCCGTCCGGGACATAATAGACGTCGCCCGGGCGCACGGTGCGCCAGCGCAGGCACTCCTCGAGGCGGCCTTCGTCGATGATCTGCTTCAGCGGCTCGCCGTTGGTCTCCACGCCGTAGACAATCCTGGCGCCGGGCTCG
Organism: Clostridia bacterium; assembly: GCA_030530315.1. Classification (GTDB taxonomy): domain Bacteria; phylum Bacillota; class Clostridia; order Christensenellales; family Aristaeellaceae; genus UBA2862. The sequence goes on from JAUMVG010000002.1 coordinate 115,111, forward strand.
GCGTTGAGGATGATCCAGGCTTCGGTCTTGCCGACGACGCGCTCGCCGCTGACGGTGCTGGCATCGCCGGGATGGACCTGCACGGAGAGGGGCAGCAGCGTGTCCAGCAGCTTGAGCAGCAGAGGGAAGCGTCCTCCGGACGTGCCGGTGAGCTCCTCGCCCCACAGCTCGACCATGCGGCACAGGGATTTGCCGGCGTGGGGGCCGTTGGAGACCATGCTCTCGAGACCCGGCAGGGCGGAAATCTCCAGGCTTTCGCCGGTAGCGTCCGCAGGCGCGTCCTTCATGAGCGTATCGCGCAGCATGTGGCCGCCCCAGGGCGTCTCTTCGCCGTGGCGGAATACAGGGGCCATCAAAAGTGGATATAAACTCATACTTCACATCCTCCTTCGTTGTGGGCCGCCTTCGACGCAGTTCCTGCGCCGGAAAACTGGCCTTGCAAAAGCTGCCTGCGTGGATTATACTGGAAGTTGTAATCACCCCAGACAATGATAATGTAACATGATGTTGCCCTGATGTCAAGGGATGAAGCCAAAACAATGGTCCACAACGGGCCGCGGAGGGGAGGAAAGCCGGTGGCGAAGGTTCATTCGGTGAGCGTGCGCGCTCTGGCGGAGTTCGCCTTTGAAAAGGGCGACCTGATTCCCGCGGCCCGGGCGGCCTCCCGCATGCGGGACGGCGTGCGCGGCCACCAGGTGCTCCAGGAGATGCTGCCGGTCAGCTGGCGGCCCGAGGTGCCCGTGAGCAGGGACATTCCCATCGACGGCAGGATCCTGCGGGTCCACGGCAGGGCCGACGCCCTGTTCCTGGACGGCGAGACCGTTCGGGTGCTGGAGATCAAGACCACCACGAAGCATCCCTCGGGGATCATGAAGTACGACTATCCCGTCCACTGGGCCCAGGGAGAGATCTACGCGGCGCTCTTCTGCCTGAACACGGGGGCGTCCCTGGCCGAAGTGCGGCTGACCTACGCGCGGCTGGACGGCAGCAAGCGGGAGTTTTCCGAGGACTACAACGCCTGGGAGCTGGAGGAGCGCCTGATGACCTACGCCAGGCCCTACCTGGATTGGATCTCCCGGGTGGACGACTGGAAGGAGGCCTCGAAGCCCACGCTGGATGACCTGCCCTTTCCCTTCGACAGCTTTCGGGAGGGCCAGCGGGAGATGGCGGCACAGGTCTTTCTGGCAATGAAAAACCACGGCAACGCCCTGATCGAGGCCCCCACGGGCATCGGCAAGACGGCGGCTTCGCTGTTCGGCGCGCTGAAGGCGCTGGGAAAGGGCTATGTCACGGCGCTGTTCTACCTGACGGCCCGCACCACCGGCCGGCGTGCGGCGGAGGAGGCGCTTGATCGTATGCGCGACATGGGGCTGGCCCTGCGCAGCGTGACCATCACCGCCAAGGAGAAGGCGTGCCTGCTGGAAAAGATGGACTGCGCGGGCTGCCCCTATGCCGCGGGCTACTATGATCGGCGGCGGGACGCGCTGAAGCTGGCCATGGACACCCAGAAGCTGGACGCCGATGCCATTCGGGAGCTGGCCCTCGACCACGAGCTGTGCCCCTTTGAGCTGTCGCTGGACATTTCCGAGACGGCGGACGTGATTATATGCGACTACAACTATGCTTTCGACCCCAAGGTCCGCCTGAAGCGCTACTTTGATTCCAAATCCGGCGCGGGCCTGCTGGTGGACGAGGCCCACAACCTGGCGGACCGCGCCAGAGATATGCTCTCCGCCGAGTTCTCCGGCCGGCGGGCGGACGAGCTGCGGAAGGCACTGGCCAAATTCGAGGGCAAGGACAGCCTGATGGTGCGCCTGCTGGGCGAGCTGCTCCAGGCCCTGGATGGGCGGGAGGCGGAGCAGGAGTGCGCCTCGGACCCGCCGGAGGCCGTCATCGAGGCGGTGAAGCGCTTCGCAGAGATCGCCACCGAACTGGAGAGCGCGGAGCCCGAGGTGATGGAGTTCATCTACGATGCCCAATGGTTTATCCGTGTGGCGAAGCAGTATGACCCCGACCATTACCGGACGCTGATCACGCCGGACGAGCGCTGGCTGAACCTTCGGCTGTGGTGCTTCGACCCGTCGAAGTACCTGAAGCGGACCCTGTCCCGGGTCAGCGGCGCGGCGCTGTTCTCGGCGACACTGGCGCCGATGAACTACTACGCCTCGATCCTTGGCGCGGACGGTGAGGCGGACACCTCCCTGCGGCTGGAATCGCCATTCCCGCGGGAGAACCTGTGCGTTCTGCGGATGTCCCTGGCCGTGGGGCTCAAGGACCGGGAGCGCACGCTGAACGCCGTGGCCCAGGTGATCCACGCCATGGCCCAGGCCAAGCCGGGGAACTACCTGGCCTGCTTTCCCTCCTACGCCTACATGACCATGGCATTTCGCCGCTACCGCATGCTGTGGCCCTACGAGGACGTGATCTGCCAGCAGAGCACTATGCCGGAGCGGGCACGGGCGGAGTTCATCGCCCGCTTCGAGGCCGCGCCGAAGCGCGGCATGGTGGCCTTTGTGGTGCTGGGCGGCGTGTTCGCCGAGGGCGTGGACCTGCCGGAGGACCGGCTGTCCGGCGCGGCAATCGTGACCATAGGCATTCCGCAGCTGAGCTTTGAACGGGAGCAGCTCCGGGAACTGCTGGACGACGGGGATGAGGGCGGCTACGACGCGGCCTACGTCTATCCGGGCGTGCGGCGGGTGCTGCAGGCCGCGGGCCGCGTGATACGCACGGAGAAGGACCGGGGCGTGGTGCTGCTGATGGATACCCGCTACAGGCAGGAGAAGTATCGCTCGCTGATGCCGCCCCACTGGGACGTGGAGGACGTGAAGAAGATGAGCGAACTGAACGCGCGGCTCAAGGTATTTTGGGGGGAAGCAAAGGAGTAAAAAAACATTCCAGACTGTAGTCTGGAATGCATGCAGACCGAAGTCTGGAATTGATCTTGGACAGGCGTCACATTGGCGGCGACCCCGCAAAACGCCAGGGGCGCTCACAGCTCCATGGACAGGTAGATCATGTCCTTCAGCGGCGCGCCGTTTTCGAGGATCGGCTCCGGGTAGTGCTCGGTGAAGAAATTTTCCGCCACATAGGCCCTGTCAAAGCCCAGCGCCTCGTAGAAGGCGACGTTGGCGGGGCTGGTGCCCACGTACATCGAACCGCCCCGGGAGGTGTACAGCTTCGCCAGGTGGCGCACCATGTGGCTGCCGTAGCCCTTGTGGCGCTGAGGCTCGACCACCGCGAGGTTCTTGAGCTCCCAGTCCACATCGTCCCTGCGGACGACGACGGCGACGGCGGCGGTCTGGCCGTTGACTAGCAGCACGTACAGGTCGCCGGCGTCGAGATAGCCCGCGATCATTTCCCGGCTGGGGTCGGCCTCCAGCAGCAGGGGCAGGTAAGCCTCCTTGCCGGAGGCGATCCTGCGGATCTCCTGCGGCGCGAGCTCGCCCTTGGCCCAGTGCTTGCGGCACAGCGCCACGTAGCTCTCGTTGCCGCCCAGAACGATCTGCTCGCCGGCCTTGACCACCTTGCCGCCCATCACGCGGGCGTTCATGGTGGCCTTGCGGCCGCACCAGCAGACGGTCTTGATCTCCTCGATGGTGTCCGCCCAGGCCATCAGCCAGTGGCTGCCCTCGAACAGGTTGCCCTGGAAGTCCGCCCGCAGGCCGTAGCAGATGACGGGGATGTTCAGGTTATCCACGATGTCCACCAGGCGCTGGACCTGTTCCTTTTTCAAAAACTGGCATTCGTCCACGATGATGCAGTCATAGGCGGTCAAATCCAGTGAATCCAGCTCCTCCACGAAGCGGCAGGGGGCGCTCAGCCCGGAGCGGGAACCCACCATGCGGGCGCCGTCCCGGTTGTCCAGCATCGGCTTGAGCATCAGCGCGTTCTGGCCGCGCTCCTGGTAGTTGTATTGAACCATGATGGCGTTGGCGGTCTTGGAGGACCCCATCGCGCCATATCGGAAATAGAGTTTTGCCATAGTGAGTCGATCCCTCCTGACGTACTTGCACCATTATACGACAAACCGGCGCGGCCGTCCAGTGGGGAAGCGGATAAAATCTTGCTGCCCGACGGGAAGCGGAGGGCACTGTCAGATTGTCCTTGGGCGGGCGCAAGCGTGCCCGCAAGGGCCGGACTGAGGAGGAATGCCGATGAAGATCGCCGGCATCATCGCCGAATACAATCCCTTTCACAACGGTCACGCCCTGCACGTGCGCCGCACGCGGGAGGCCACCGGCTGCGATTACGTGATCGCCTGCATGGACGGGCACTTCACCCAGCGTGGCGAGGCCGCCCGATTCTCAAAGTGGGCGCGGGTCCGCATGGCGCTGAGCTGCGGCGTGGACGCCGTGTTTGAACTGCCGGCGCTGTTCGCGGTCCGTCCTGCGGAGGTCTTTGCCACAGGTGGCGTGGCGATCCTCGACGGACTTGGCGCGGACGTGCTCTCCTTCGGCAGCGAGACGGCGGACATGGGCGCGCTGAACGCCCTGGCGGAGGTCTCCCTGAACGAGCCGGAGCAGGTGTCGGAGGCCGTGCGAAGGGGCCTTGAAGCGGGGAAATCCCACGCCCGGGCCCGTGGCGAGGCCGTCGCGGGCTACCTGGGGCTGGACCCGGAGGTGCTCAATAAGCCCAACGCGATCCTCGCGGTGGAATACCTGCGGGCGCTGCGCCGGAGGGGATCGAGGATGGAAGCGGCGGCCATCGAGCGCGTCGGCGGCTATCACGATCAGGAGCTGTGGACATTTGCCTCAGCCTCCGCGGTGCGTGCCGCCTTTGAGCGTGGGGATGAGGAGGGGGCGCTCTCGGCTATTCCCGGGAACGCAAGGCCCTTCGCGCGTCCGGATGCCATGCATGGCATGGACGATATACTGCTCTATCGGCTGCGCGACATGAGCCCGGAGGCGCTCGCCGGTCTTCCAGAGGTGGGCGAGGGTCTCGAGAACCGCGTCGGAAAGCTCTGCCGGGAGCATGCCACGCGGCAGGCGCTGCTGGAGGCGCTGAAATGCAAGCGGTACACCTGGTCGAGGTTGAGCCGGACGCTGACCCAGGCGCTGATCGGCATGGATTCGGGTTTGGCGGCGGCCTGCCCTGAGCCGCCCTACGCCCGCCTGCTGGGCGTGCGGGAGGACGCGAGGCCCCTGCTTCGGGAGCTCGGCGCCAGGGCCTCGATCCCCATCGCTTCCTCCGCGGAGGCGCTTCGCGGGAACCCCTGCTTTGAATTGGAATGCCGTGCCACGGACCTGTGGGCGCTGATGCACGACCAGCCCGCAGAGCGCCTGCCGGGGCGTGAGTTCACCGAGCGATTCGTGAAGGTATAGGAATTATGCCTGCGCGCAGGCATACAAGAGGGACTGTCTCAAAACAAAGTACTGCAAAGGAATCATCGAACGATGGTTCAGCACCGTAGGGGCGCCATAATTGGCGCCCCTACGGCAATTCTGCCGTTCCAACAAACGGAAATTGCAGCGCTTGTTTATTAGAGACAGTCCCTTTTCCATATTGAACCCGTTGATCGGATTCCTATAAAACGCAATAGTGTGCCCCGGTAATCTGTGCTGTTACAGCCTTGCGGCGTGGGCGGCGCGAACGACCGCGTCGATGCGCTCTGGTGGCACGGACTCCGGGCAGACCTGCGCGGGCAGCATGTCGGCGAGGAATTCCAGGTTGCCGTCGCCGCCGGCGATGGGCGAATACTCCAGCGCGCGCACCCGCCACCCCAGGGTGGGCACAAAAGCCGCGAGGTCCGCCAGAACCTGGCGGTGAACTTTTATGTCGGAGACGATGCCCCGCTTGCCGACCAGCCGGCGTCCCGCCTCAAACTGGGGCTTGACCAGGCTGATCATACGCCCCTCGCCGCCCAGCGTTTCAAAGGCGGCGGGGAGGATCAGCCGGATGGAGATGAAGGAGACGTCCATGACCGCGAGGGTCGGGCGCTCCGGGAACATGGCGGGACTCAGCGTCCGTGCGTTGACGTGCTCCATGGAGGTGACCCGCGGGTCCGCGGCGAGCTCCGGGACCAGCTGGTCGCTGCCCACGTCCACGGCGTAGACGTGCCTTGCCCCGGCCCTCAGCAGCACGTCGGTGAAGCCGCCGGTGGAGGCGCCGATGTCCAGGCAGGCGCGCCCGGAGACGTCGGTGTCGAAGGCACGAAGGGCCTTTTCCAGCTTCAGGCCGCCCCGGCTGACGTAGGGGTACAGCTCCCCGGTGACTGCCAGCGCGTCCGCCTCGGAGACCTTCTGCGCGGCCTTGCGTATGACGACCCCGTTCAGCGTGGCAAGCCCAGCCGCGATCATCGCCTGGGCCTTCTCACGGCTGGGGGCGAGCCCCCGGGATACCAGCGCCGCGTCGGCGCGAACCCTGTCTGCTTCCATGGTGATAACCTCCGTTTTCCGCCTGAAGCGCTGCCGAAACTGGTAATAACTGCCTATTGGCCCGGAATCGATTGACGGAATCCCTGTATTATTATAAAATGCCTGTGAAATATATTTCAAATCAATGACGAAAGGAATGATGATAGTGAAATTTTTGAGAAAGACGGCCGCGCTGTGCCTGTGCATCCTGCTTGCGGCCTTTGCGTTGGCGGAGGGAAGCGTCTCCGTTGGTCAAACGAGCGGCGGCGCGCTGGAGGTCAGCTGGAGCGGCGCGGGCTGCGGAAGCTGCGAATTGACGATCTATCGGGACGGCTGGCCGCTGTGCGTGCGGAGCGCCGAGGGTGACAGCGGAACGCTGTACTTCGACATCAGCGCCAATCCGGGCACCTACAAGGCGCGGCTGAAGACGGATACGGGCTGCGTCACCTCCGGGGAGGTCACCCTGTCCCGGACCGAAGAACCCGTGCGGACGCCGGAGCCCACGGCTCAGCCCGAGTCCACCGAAGCGCCGTACCTTGTGGAAGAACCCGCGTATCCTCAAGATCCAGCCGTAACGCCGGAGCAGGATACCCTGGAGCCGGCGGCCACCGAGCAGCCGGACGGCGCCGGATCGCCGGAATGTGATCCCGGAGAAAATGCGCAACATGATTGCGAACCGACGCCCGAAGCCAACGGTAACGGCGAACCTGTGGGAACGCCGACCGCAACCCCGACACCTGAGACATCTGCCACGGTGGAACCCACGGTGACGTCAACCGCTGTCCCGAAGCCCACGGCGACTGCCACGGCGGAACCCACGGTGACGCCGACCGCAGGCCCGACACCCACGGCGACTGCCACGGCGGAACCCACGGTGACGCCGACCGCAGCACCGGCGCCCACGGCGACCATCAGGCCGACGGAGACGCCGACTCCCACCGCGAGGCCGGTACATACCAGCGCCCCGACCGCTATACCTTCGGGTGAGGCGCGCGATGCCCTGGCGGAGGAGGTCATCTCCCAGGTCAACGCCGAGCGGGCCAAGCAGGGCCTGAAGCCCCTGAGCGTCAGCGCGGAGCTGAACCGGGCCGCCGAGGTCCGCGCGGGAGAGATCGCTGTCAGCTTCTCCCACACGCGCCCGGACGGCACCGCCTGGAGCACCGTGAGCGATGCTGCCTACGGCGAGAATATCGCCATGGGCCAGCGGACCGCGGACAAGGTGATGGCTGCCTGGATGAGTTCCGATGGCCATCGGGCGAACATACTGCACGCGAGCTACGGCACCATCGGCTTGTGCGCCTATGTCAGCGGCGGCGTGACCTATTGGGTCCAACTGTTCGGCAGGTGATCCCTGGAACTGAAATCGAAAAACAAACCAAAGTCTTTATCGAACATGGCTCCGGGTTGTCCGGGGCCATGATTTTGAATTGTTCATCTTTGGAAAAAACGAAACGTTTCCGGGTCGGCGGGGACTGAAGGATCACGCCGACGATCACTATGCGCCTGCATGGTTTTAAGCGGAACGCCCTCGGAGCCGGCGGGTTCAGCCGAAAAACACCGGCGCGAGGCGTTTTACAGGGGCGTCAGGCTTCCACCATGTTATTCAGCCAAATGCCCCTGCGGAGCAGTATGAAGCCGAAGATGCACTTGATGATGTCCGCCAGCTGCACGCATAGGTAGATCAAAAGCACCGGCATGGCGGTCAGGTGCACCAGGCACCAGGCCAGCGGCACGGCGACCACCCAGGTATAGCCGCTGTCGAACAGGAAGGTAATCATCGTCTTGCCGCCGGAGCGCAGTATGAAGTAGGCCGTGTTGCAGAAGGCGATCAACGGCAGGCAGAAGGAGTAGACCCGAAGCAGCTGCGTCGCCAGTGCCCGAACCTCGTCGGAGGTGCGATAGACCCGGGGGATCAGCGGCGCGACCACGTTCATCACCAGCATGGTCGCCGCGCTGATGGCGATGGAAAAGGCGATCAGCTTCCAGGCGTGGGACTTCGCCTCATCCATGTTGTTCGCGCCCAGGGATTGGCCCACGATGATCGCTGTGGCGCTGCCCATGGAGAGGATCGTGACGATGAACAGGTTGCCGATGGTGTTGGAGATGTTCATGGCGGCGACTACGTCCAGGCCGCGCACGGAGTAGCATTGAGACAGCATCGTCATGCCCATGGACCACAGCGTCTCGTTGACCAGCAGCGGCAGTCCCTTGAGGGTGATGGATCGGATCAGCGGCGCGGATATGCGCAGGCTGGAATAGGCGCCCTCGATGAATCGGTAGCGCTCCACGTGGGTGTGGGTGTAGGAAACCACGATGGTGAGCTCCACGAAGCGCGAAAGCACCGTGGCGATAGCCGCGCCCTCCACGCCCAGCCTCGGAAAGCCCAGATGTCCAAAGATCAGCAGGTAGTTGAACAGCAGGTTCACGAACACCGCCGCGATGCCCGCGAACATCGGCAGGCGGGTCTCGCCGGTCTCGCGCAAGGTGCTGGCGTAGATCTGGGTCAGGGCAAAGGGAAACAGCCCCAGCAGCATGATCCTGAGGTAGCCCAGCCCGTGCTCCAGCGTGACCGCTATGCGCGTCGGGTCGCCCTCGTCGTGCAGGAATCGGGTGATCAAAAACCTGCCGCCGGCGAGAAATACCGCCAGTGCAAGCAGCAGCAGGATCGCGCAGGCGTACAGCTTGTAGCGGAAGCAGTGGCGCACGCCCTCCTGGTTGTCCGCGCCGTAGAACTGGGCGGAGAAGATGCCCGCGCCTGAGAGCCCGCCGAACACGCACAGGTTGAACACGAACAGCAGCTGGTTGGCGATGGAGACGCCTGACATCTGCTCGGTGCCCACCTGGCCCACCATGATGTTGTCCAGCAGGTTGACAAAGTTCGTGATGGCGTTCTGGATGATGATGGGAATGACGATGGCGAGCACCATGCCGTAAAAGGCGCGGCTGCCGATCAGCGTGTGGCGCAGGGACCGCCGTCCCGCAGGGAACTGGGACATGTTCGGGAACCTCCTGTGAGGGAATCAGGTATCGATGGAAATCGCCCTTTCGGCGCGCGTTTCAACGCCCCTATCATAGCACAGGCCGGGATGGGGTTCAACGAACGCCGTGAAAAGATTGCGGGAGAATGGCTTAACTTTGCGGCCGACTGTCTCCGGCGCGGATTGCCAATGTGGGGGAAATGGTGTATAATCTGGAGGATTTGGAGGGATGCGGCATGATGAAGGACTTCCGCTCGGCACGCTACTGGGCGTCTGAGCTGATCGAGCCCGGGCTCGGCGAGGGCATGGTGTGCGTGGACGCCACGATGGGCAACGGCCACGATACGCTGTGGCTCTGCGGCCTCGTGGGGGAAACGGGCAGGGTCTATGGCTTTGACGTGCAAAGCGAGGCGGTGGAGCGCACCCGGGCGCGCCTTTGCGAGGCGGGCCTCGCCCAGAGGGCAACCCTGTTCTGCGAGGGCCACGAGCACATGGCGGAGCGCGTCGGGGAGCCCGTGGACCTGGTCATGTTCAACCTGGGCTGGCTGCCCGGCGCGGCCCATGGCGTGACCACGCGGACGGAGACGACGCTGCTGGCCGTGGAGGCCGCGCTGTCGATCCTGAAGCCCGGGGGGCTTGTGACCATCTGCGTCTATCCCGGACACGATGAAGGGGCTCGGGAGCTGGAAGCGCTGAAAAAGTGGGCGTCCGCGCTGGACGCCCGCTGCTACGACGCGATGCTGCGCTGCTACATGAACCAGCCCAACGACCCACCCCAGCTGATCGCCGTGAAGCGCAAGCTGGAAAAACAGACCAAAGTTCAGCGAATTTAAATCAGACTACGGTCGGTATTATGCGTCCTCCGACTGGTACATGCGGTACAGGTTGTAGTAGACGCCCTTCTTCGCCATCAGCGCGTCATGGCTGCCCTGCTCGACGATGCCCTCGTCGGTGAGGACCAGTATCGTCGCCGCCCCGCGAATGGTGGTCAGGCGGTGGGCGATGGTGAAGGTGGTCCGGCCCTTCATCAGCCCCTCCAGGGACTGCTGCACCAGGTGCTCGGATTCGTTGTCCAGGGCGCTGGTGGCCTCGTCCAGGATCAGGATCGGGGGATTCTTCAGGAACACCCGGGCGATGGAGATGCGCTGCTTCTGTCCGCCGGAGAGCTTCACGCCATGCTCGCCGACATAGGTGTCGTAGCCGTTTTCCAGCTCCGAGATGAACTCGTGGGCGCCGGCCAGCTTGGCCGCTTGGATGATCTCCTCCCGGCTGGCGCCGGGACGGCCGTACTCGATGTTGGTCAGCACCGTGCCGGAGAAGAGGTAGACGTCCTGCTGCACCATGCCGATCTGCTTGCGCAGCGAGTGGAGGGTGTAGTCGCGGATGTCCGTGCCGTCGATGCGGATGACGCCGGAGGTGACCTCGTAGAAGCGGGGGATCAGGTTGCACAGCGTGGTCTTGCCGCCGCCGGAGGGCCCCACCAGGGCCACGCTCTCGCCGGGATTGACGTGGAGGTTGATGTGGCTCAGCACATTGGTGCCGCCGTCGTCATAGGCAAAGGAGACGTCGTCGAATTCCAGTTCGCCGGAGACGTCCTTCAGCTCCCTGGCGCCGGGCAGGTCGTGGATGGCGACCGGCTCCTCCATGACCTCGGCGAAGCGCTCGATGCCGGTGATGCCCCGCTGGAAGTTCTCGGTGAACTCCACCAGGCGGCGCACGGAGGCCAGCAGCGTGGTCACATACAGCAGATAGGCCACGAGGTCCGCGGCGGAGATGCGGCCCTGGATCATGAAGATGGCCCCGACGCACACCACCAGGATGTACATGATGCCGTCGAACATGCGGGTGACGGAGTGGAAGCCGGCCATGTTGTGGTACATGCGGCGCTTGACGTCCAGGAAGGCGCAGTTGCCTTCGGCGAACTTTTCCTCTTCGATGTCCTCGTTGGCGAAGGACTTGACCACGCGAATGCCGGACAGGCTGTCCTCCACCCGGGCGTTGATCTCGCCCAGCTGGTGGCGGGAGTCCTTGAAGGACTTGCGCATGGGCTTGGCGAAGTGGTCCGAGCACACCACCATCAGTGGCAGGGACGCGAATATGATCAGCGTCAGGGGGATGTTCATGCCGCAGAGGATCACAAAGGCCACGACCACCTTGATGCTGGTGATGAACAGCTCCTCCGGGAAGTGATGGGCGAATTCGGTGATGTCAAACAGGTCGCTGGTGATGCGGGACATCAGCTGGCCGATCTTCGTCTTGCTGTAGTAGGCGTGAGGGAGCTTCTGCATGTGGGCAAAGAGGTCCCGGCGCATGTCGGTCTCGATGTGCGTGCCCATAATGTGGCCCACGGACTGCATGAAGTAGTTGGCGGCCGTGTCCACGATGCGCAGTGCCACGTAGAGCAGGCTGAGCTTCACCACGGTGGCGATGGTCAGCGCGGCGAGGTTCGTGGTGCCCAGGTTGGTGATGTAGCGCACGATCAGCGGCAGGACGAGGTCGCAGATCGTAGTCAGCGACGCGCAGAAAAGGTCCAGCAGCAGAACCGGCAGGCGTGGTTTGAAATAGGGCAGAAAGTGCCTGAAGATGCGCAGGTTGTCCCGCATCGTGCGCTTTTGGGCCGTGTTCTGCATGGTTGGAGTTCTCCTTTTAACATTTCTTGTGTGCTTTCCTTCATTGTAGGTTAATGGGAAGGTCTGTCAAGCAGGAATCGATTAATTCCTGGCCTTCTCATTTTATTTTGTGCATGTTAAAATTTCCGCGGCGTTAACCCTTCCCGCGCGTCGGACGTCTTTAATTACAGGGAGTTGAAACGCGAAGGGAAGATCATCGCGCTTCAAGGGGATGGAAAGCGCCGCCTATGGCCGATTGTGCGGATTTTGACACAAAATCGGCGCAAGTAAATGTTGCGGAAGATTGACAATTTAATGGAAAGTGCTGTAAAATATAGACTGTATAGATGTATGTAATGGCATAAGGAGAATGCGCCATGAAGAGAACACTGTGTTTACTGCTCGCGTTGATGCTGGTGACCTCCGCGCTGCCGGTCGTTTCGACGGCTGCGTATGCGGAAGCCGGGATCGAGATCGAGACGGATATGGACGGCGAGGTGCTTCCCGCGGAGGATGCGGGGGATACCGGTCTTGTCGTTGAGGAGATCGAGACGGACCTGCCCGGCGAGAATGCGCCGCAGACACAGCCGGAGTCGGAACCTTCCATCGAACCTGCTCAGGAAGAAGCGGTCCGCTATGCCCGCGCCCTGGACGCCCTTTCCATTTACAAGGCGCCTGACCTGCGGGAGAGGTGTGCCGTTCTTCCCAAAGAGAGCGTCGTGCTCGTTCTGGAGGCCGACGAGGTCTGGATGCGCGTGGCCGTGAATACCCGGAAGGGCGTCGTCGAGGGCTATGTCGCCATCGACGCGGTTGAGGCGCTGACCGGCGAGGCCCTCGATCGCTTCCTTGACGACCTCGCCGTGAACGGCGTGGACGCCCTCTATAATGACGATATCAACCTGCCCCTTGCCACCGTCGAGGCGGCGTTCGACGGCGACGCGGCGGAAGCCGCGCCTCAGCAGCCGGCAGAGGGGGAGGGCGGCGAAGGAGCCGCGCCCGATGCTCCCGGGCAGGGCGATCCCATGACCGAGCCCGAAAGCGGCGCGCAGGCTCCTGAGGAGCCCACCGGTACCTCCGAGGCCGATGCGCAGTCTCTCCAGGGGGACGCCCTTGACGGCGCTGAACCCACGGCCGAACCGACAGCCGCACCCACCGTGGAGCCGACTGCCGAGCCCACCGCTGCTCCGACGGCTGAGCCGACGGCAGTACCTACCGCAGTGCCGACATCTGTGCCAACGGCTGCGCCTACTGAGGCGCCAACTGCCGCGCCGACGGCAGCGCCCACCGCTGTTCCGACGGCAGCACCCACCGCCGCGCCGACGGCAGCACCTACCGCGGCCCCTACCGCTGTTCCGACGGTTGTGCCGACTGCCGTGCCAACGGCTGCGCCCACCGTCGCCCCTGCGGAAGATCCTGCGGATGACGGCGAGCACGCCGTGCTGGCAGCGGAGTCCGGAAGCCCCGCCGCGCCTGGCGATCCCACCGACCTGGTGCTCAGCGCGGCCGAGATCACCGTGGGCGTCAAGGAAAAATACACGCTGCTGACGGCGACCCTCGTTCCCGCCAACAGCACCACCACCATCACCTGGCGCACCAGCAAGGCGAAGGTCGCCAAGGTCAACGCCGCCACCGGCGTGGTCGCCGGCGTCAAGGCCGGCACCGCCATCATCTATGCCACCACGGCCAACGGCATCGAGAAGAGCTGCAAGGTGACTGTGAAGAAGGCCCCCTCCAAGGTGACGCTGAATACCAAGAAGGTGACCATCGCCGCGGGCGGCCAGACCTACCAACTGAAAGCCACCCTGCCGAAAAAGACCGCCTCCACGCTGACCTACACCTCCTCCAACGTGAATGTCGTCAGGGTGGATGCCAGCGGTCTGATCACCGGCGTCGCCCCCGGTTCCGCCACGGTCACCGTGTCCACCTTCAATAAGAAGAAGGCCAAGTGCAAGGTGAAGGTCATTGCCGCGCCGGACCAGGTGTTCCTGCCGGAAGCGATCACCATCGGCGAACAGCAGCACTACAAGCTGGCGGCGTCCGTGGTCGGCGTCAACAACGCTGAATCCTCCTCCACCTATACCTTTACCGCCGAGAACGGCACCGGGGCTATCACCGTCGATCCCACCACCGGCGAGGTCGTGGGCATCAAGCCCGGCACGGCCAAGGTGCGGGTCAGGACCTACAACGGCGTGACCACTCATCTGAAGGGCAGCGTGCGGACGGAGACCGTCTGCACGGTGACCGTCGTGGAGGCGCCGGTGGAGATCAAGCTGGCGACGAACAGCGTGTCCATCGGCGTGAAGCAGACCCTGGCGCTGTATCCGCAGATGATCTCCTCCAAGGGCGCCGTGATGACCGGCGTGGACTACACGATCACCAGCAGCAACAAGAAAAAGCTGTCCGTCAGCGCCGACGGCGTCGTGAAGGGCATCAAGACCGGCACATTCAAGGTGACCGTGAAGGCTTACAACGGCGTGTCCGCGGTATGTACGGTGAAGGTGGTCAAGGCTCCCTCCAAGGTCACCCTTTCGCCCTCGAAGCCCACCATCGGCGTGGGCCAGACCACGAAGCTCGCGGTGAAGTTCCCCAAGGGCGGCCTGGCGAGCTATACCTTCTCCAGCAGCGACACGACCGTCGTCGCCGTGGACAGCGCGGGCAACATCACCGGCCTGAAACAGGGCTCGGCCACCGTCACGGTGAAGACCAGCAACGGCAAGAAGGCCAAGGCCACTGTAAAGGTCTCCCGGGCACCGGGCTACCTGAACCTGAACGCGGACTACGACCTGGAGTTCGACCCGATCAACAACAGCTACAGCACCGTCTACAAGAAGACGCTGAACCCCGGCGGCACGTTCCAGCTCGCCTATGAAAACGAGTACCAGACCTACGGCGGCGTGGCGTCCTATCAGTCAAAGAATCCCGCCGTGGCCACTGTCAGCACCAGCGGCCTGATCACCGCCGTCGCTCCGGGCACCGCCGACATCATCGTGAAGTCCACCGGCGGCGCGGAAGCCCTCTGCCGGGTGACCGTGGCCGGCGCGCTGCCCGCCTCCATCGCCTTCAACGGCGCGGACGCCACCGTGCGCGTGGGCCAGAGCATCGCCATGCCCGCGCTGAAGGGCGCGAACATCACCGCCGCCCAGCTGTCGGCGGCCACCTACGCCACCGGCAACGCTGGAATCGTCGTGGCGGAGTGGGTCGAGGCGGACGCTCAGTGGAAGCTGCGGGGCGTGAGCGCCGGCGCCACCACCGTGACCGCCACGGCGGCGGGCGCCACGGCCACGCTGAACGTGACGGTCACCGCAGCGAACCTGCCCTCCACGGAGCTGCACTTTGAGAACGCCACGGTCTACATGTCGCTGAACCAGGTGTGGAAGCCCGTGGTGAAGGATGAATATGACGTGACCGTAAACGCGTCGCTGACCTCGGACAAGCCCGAGATCGTGGCCGTGACGACCTCCGGCGAACTGAAGGGCGTCGCCGAGGGCAAGGCCGTCATTACGGCGGCCAGCGGCAGCCTGACGGCGAAGATGACCGTCTGCGTGCAGACCTCCGGCGCAACCGTCCAGCTGACTCCGGCAACCCTCAAGCTGGCTGTCGGACAGCGCGGGAGCGTGAAGGCCACCGTGAACAACGACGGCGCTTCCTCGCAGCTGACCTTTGCCACCTCCAATGCCTCCGTGGCCACCGTCAACGCCGCCGGCGTGGTCGTCGCCCGCGCGGCGGGCAGCGCCACCATCACGGCCACCGCCTACAACGGCGCGACCGCGACCTGCGCGGTGACCGTCACCAAGGCGCCCAGCAAGGTCGTCCTCGAGCCCGCCGCTATCACCGGCCGGGTGGGGGACGCCGGCGTGCAGCTGAAGTGGAGCTTCGGCGCGTCCGACGAGACGGGCACCGTGACCTTCTCCTCCAGCAACACGGGCATTGCCTCCGTCAGCGCTGCCGGCGTCGTGACCCTCGCGGCAGTGGGCACCGCCACGGTGACCGCCCAGACCCACAACGGCCTGACGGCGACCATCGACGTGACCGTGCTGCCCAAGAAGCCGGAGTCCACCACGCCGAAGTACCGCCTGTTCGCGGCCTACAGCTACTTCGATTCAAGCTACAAGGGTTACATTCCCTTCACCCGCAACAACGCCGAGAGCGTCGCGAGCACCTTCCAGAAATCCAGCATCAGCGGCATCGGCTACAGCACGAAGGTGATGGGGAACCCGTCCAAGACGCAGCTGCTGTCCGGCATTTCCAGTTACTTCTCCGGGACCACGGACAAGGACGTCAGCATCGTGTACCTGTGCTCCCACGGACACATGACTGGCAGCTACACCGGCTACCGAATGTCCCTGCCGGGCTATGACGAAAACCCGAACAACGCCAACTACTACATGACCTCCTCGGAGATCTTCAACTGCATCAGCCGCATCAACGGCAACGTCATACTGATCCTCGACTCCTGCTACAGCGGCACCTTCCTGCAGGATATGCAGAGCAGGCTGAACGCCCAGGGCGGCCGGATCGCCGTGATGACCGCGGCCTCCGACACCCGCGCCACCTTCTACAAGGTCAGCGACACCAACAAGTCCGTGGACTTCTTCACGTTCTTCCTGCTGCAGGGCCTCGGCTACAACTCCAAGAGCCATTGGTGGAACAGCAACGCCAGCGGCAGCGCCGGCAAGTACCCGGGCTACCTGGCGGCGGACCAGGCCGGCAACAAGGATGGCATCGTGACGCTGGGCGAGTTCTATGACTTCGCCGCCAAGAGCATCGCCGCCAACATTCCGAATTACATGAAGAAGAGCTGGTACTGGGGCGATACAAAGCGCGTGCAGGTGCCGCGCTTCAGCGCCGGCAGCCTGCGGGACCTCGTGATCTACAAGGCGGGCTGATGCCAGAGGGAAAATGAATACTGAGAAGGGCGGCCGGAGTGAAATTTCCGGCCGCCCAAATCATTGGAATGGATTGTAGTTGGAAAACGAGAAGCTTACAGGTCGGCGGGTTCTATGGGAATACGCCTACAATCGATGAAAATGTATTTGGATGGGAAAGCGGGACGTTTTCCGGGTCGGGATGTTCTTTGAGAACATTCAGAAAAACATCATAAGTAATGTTGACCGCGTCAATGGGACTTGCCTGCGCCTTCTTCGTCTGCGCTGTCGAGGATCAGCCGCTGCAGGGCGCTGCTCACGTCTCCGTTGTCCGACAGGCCCCTTGCTTCGAGGAACAGCCTGATGGCGTCCGCGGTTTCCCCATCGAAGCGCCCATGGCTGGGGCCCTCGTAGCAGCCGAGGGCGATCAGCGCACGCTGAATCGCCGCCACGGCGGGGCTCTCGTCGCCTTCGCACAGCGTCACCCGCGTGCCGGTGATGGCGTCGCTTTCAAAGATCGCCTCCTGGAGCGTTTCTGAGGCCTCGCCGGTGGGGGTCAAGCCGACGGCCTCCTGGTAGGCGCAGACCGCTTCGGCGGTTGTTTCGTCGTATTGCAGGCCGATCGCGCCGGTGTAGAAGCCCAGGGCGCGAAGGCGCATTTGCAGCGTCGGCACCGCTTCACCAAAGCAGTGGGTGTTCAGCGCGGCGGAGGCCGCGATGTCCACGCGATGTCCCCAAAAGCATTCGGAGACCTCGCTGCGGGAGATGTTCAGGTGGATGTTGGCGATATAGCCCGCACGTCCGCCGTAGTCCACCCGGCTCCAGCCGACCTTTCGCTCGATCAGCTGTACCGGCGTGTTCCTGTGAACGGTGGTCAGCTTGCGGCTGAAGGACGAGGCCGCCTGAAAGAGGGGCGCCTCGTTGATCGTGACCGCGGTGACGGATTCATAGCTCAGCGTGGCCTGCTCGATGCCGCCCTCGGGGAAACGCTCCGTGAGAGTGCGATGCAGCGCTTCCACGGCGCCGCGAAGCTCAGGACCGGCCTGCTGGCTGGGCTCTGCGCCCGTGCATTCGCAGAAGGTGCGCACCGACTGCGCCAGCGCGTCGGAGTAGACGCCGTCCGCCATGCCGCCGTAGAGGCCGATGTCCCCGAGCCTTTCCTGGAGGGCGACGACCAGAGGCCCTCGCATGCCGATGTCCAGCACAGTATCGTCTGCGACGGGGCTGTCCTCATTCAGTATGGCGTCGATCTGCGCCTCGGTGGCGACGCCGGTAGCCGCCTCGCCGCGGGCAGCCTGGTAGCGCATAACGGATGTGAGGGTCGGCAGGTCATAGATCCCGGACACGCTGCCCGTGAGGAAGCCGAGGCCGCCCAAACGCTGTTGAAGCGCGGTGACGGCGTCGCCGCTGTCGCCGCGGCCCAATTCGCCCTCGCTGTGCGCGGCAAAGTCGCTTGATATGAACTGGTCGTAGGTCAGTCCGCAGTCTTCGGTGAAACTGCCGATGGCCAGCAGGCGCTTGAGCTCATCCCGGGGCTTTTCGCCGTAGAATATGCGCACCTCTGTGCCGACGGGACAGTTGTCCGCGATCCACTTCGCGTCCTGCCAGTAGAGGCGGATGCAGCCGTGGGAGACCGCCTTGCCCATGCCGGAGGCCGCCTCCTGGTCCAGGGTGCTCATATCCTTCTCCGCGTAGGGGAGAGAGTGGAAGAGTATCGGGCCGCGGATGCGTGTGGCGTATTTTACGTAGCAGCGATAGCTGGTGATGTAATACCACTCCACGCGGTCGGTATCCGGGCGGGTCTGCTCCATGTGAAAGGTGCCCTCGGGGGTGGCGTTGTTGGCACCGCTGGAACAGATCATCTGCCGCGCGACGGAGCCGTCCTGGGCATGGTAGACCGTGGTAATCTGGTTGAGCAGGTCCACCTCGATCCTGTAGGGATCGTTGTCTATCGCCAGGGCGTTGGTCGATCCCGCAAGGGAAAGCCCGAGCAGCGCCAGGACGGCGAACAGGCATATCAGGCGATTGTGCATCTCTATCCTCCGGGAGTGTTTGGACTGGCGGCGATCAACGCCGGCCACACAGACAATTTTATTGTTTTCCGGCTGCAAATGCAATGCAGTGGCCGGCTTTTTACACAGAATATACAAAAATATGCGCACAAATAAACGTGCGCCAGAGGGCGAAATGTATTGACAACTCCGCGGAAAAGAGTTATAATACTCAAGTAGTCAAGGACATGCACCATTAGCTCAGTTGGTAGAGCACCTGACTCTTAATCAGGGTGTCCAGGGTTCGAGCCCCTGATGGTGTACCAAAAGCCAGCCGTTAGGCTGGCTTCATTGTTTATCAGGGGCTCGAAGGGCGGGGAGTGAATGGAAGTCCAGTGGTTCTTTGTCAAATGTTGGGGTAAGGAGCGAGAGAGAGCAGGATTCTGGCTCTG
>JAUMVG010000031.1 GCA_030530315.1 Clostridia bacterium
TTTCAACATAAATTCTCAATTCCCAATTCTCAATTCTCAATTAATTAAATTCCAAGTTGCTTATGCCATCTGCCAGACGGTCTCGCCCCTGTACAGCGTTTCGACGCATTTGCCGTTCACACGCCAGCCGGCGAAGGGCGTCGCCTTGCCCATGGACAGGAAGCTGTCGGGGTCGACGGCGTATTCGGTATTCAGGTCCCAGAGGGCGAGGCTGGCGTCCGCGCCGGGCCGCAGGGATTCGACGGGCAGGCCGAAGCGCCGCGCCGGGGCGTCCGACATCAGCCGGACCAGCTGCTCCAGCGTGAGCAGCTTCTGCTTTTTGACCAGGTGCGTGTACAGCAGCGGGAAGGCCGTCTCCAGCCCCACGATGCCCATGGCGCTGCCCCTGAGGCCTTTCGCCTTCTCCTCGGCGGCGTGGGGGGCGTGGTCGGTGGCGATCATGTCGATGGTGCCGTCGACGAGGCCCTCCAGCAGCGCCTCCCGGTCGGCGGCGGAGCGCACCGGGGGATTCATCTTGAAGCGGCCCTCGTCCTGCAGGTCGTCCTCCGTCAGCAGCAGGTAGTGGGGGGCGGTCTCACAGGAGACGTCCAGGCCGTCCCGCTTCGCCCGGCGGATCAGGTCCACGCTCTCCTTCGTGGAGATGTGGCAGACATGGTAGCCGCAGCCGGTTTCCCGCACCAGCTTCAGGTCCCGGGCGATCTGGCCCCACTCGCTCTCAGAGCAGATGCCGGGGATGCCGTGCTCCCGGGCGTAACGGCCGTCGTGGATCACGCCGCCGTGGAGCAGGCGGTTGTCCTCGCAGTGGGCGGCGATCAGCCTGCCCAGCGCTTTGGCCTTCCGCATGGCCGCGCGCATCATGTCGTCCGACTGCACGCCGCGGCCGTCGTCAGAGAAGGCGGCCACGCGGGGGGCCAGGGCCTCCATGTCGGAGAGCTCCGCGCCGGCCTCGCCTCGGGTGATGGCCCCGTAGGGGTGAACGTCGATCGCCGCGTCCCGCTCGATCTTCTCCAGCTGGGGAAGAAGGTGTTCCAGGCTGTCGGGCACGGGGTTCAGGTTTGGCATGGCGCACACGCGGACATAGCCGCCCCGGGCCGCCGCCCGCGTGCCGCTTTTCAGGGTCTCCTTATAGGAAAAGCCCGGCTCGCGCAGATGCACATGAACATCTGTGAAACCGGGCATTGCGTAGAGGGCATTTTCCTCGGAAACGGGCTTTGCGGCGGGCTCCACGGAAACAATCCGCCCGCCTTCGATGCGGATGTCCGAGGGAACAAACCGCCCGTTAACCAGTGCCATGACGCCTTCGATCAGTCTCTGCAAGCCGCGCGCCTCCTCGCTTCGGTGGGCAGTGCCGGGCGCCGCCGGTCTCCGGGCATTCGTCCCGGAATCGCGCCGTCGCCAAGAAAAAACCTGCCCCATTCCGGCAGGACGCACATGCGCACAGGCGCGCCCCAAGGGGCCCGCGGGTCGCGTATGAATAATCTTGCCGGTCTCTCGTACCGAATTAAAGATTATCTTTATCGTGGGGTATTTTAGCCCTTTTGCGGGGAAATGTCAATTATGGGTGTGTGAATCACCGAATCTTATCAGAGATGGCGGGGGGCGAGGGAAAAAGACGCCAATTTGCCGCGAAAGTCAAGATATTGTCATCTTTCCGGGCGGGTTGACCGGTGATTTGCGATTGCAGAAGGGCGCTTTTGCCGCTATAATGTCATCATATATTATTATACTCAGGAGGAAGTCTGAAAATTGGCATACGGAAATGATTACGACAGCGGCAGCCGCGTCGAGCCCGGCATCAGCCGCAGGCCCGCTTCTTCCGGGCAGCGCAGCGGCGGCGCGCGCCCCGCGGGATATACCTCCGGATCGCGCCAGCCCCAGCGCGGCACCTCCAGCCAGAGGTCCGCTTCAGGCCAGCGCGGCTATTCCAGCCGTCCCGCGTCCTCCGGCCAGCGCAGCGCCAGCCGCGGGACCTCCGGCCAGAGGTCCGCTTCAGGCCAGCGCGGCTATTCCAGCCGGCCCACGTCCGCCCGTCAGGGCTCCGGCGGCAGCCGCCGCAGCTCCGGCGGACGCAAGTCCCCGAACCGCTTCCCGCTGTTCGCGGTAGCGGCGGTGCTGGTGGTCGTGCTGATCCTGGTGATCGCCAAGCCCTTCGGCCGCCCGGCCCAGGATCCCGTGACAGACGGCCCCGCGGTGCCCGCCTCCAACGAGGTCCAGACCGCCAGCCCGGCGGCGCAGAGCGTTCCCGAGGACGACGTGCCCCAGTATGACAACCTGGAGGACCAGCTGGCCGACTCGGAGTATGACGTGGGCAGCCTGTCCGCCGAGCAGATGGCGACGGTCACCGACCTGCGCATGAACACCAGCCTGCCCGGAGAGTGGATGAACGTGCTGCTGCTGGGCACTGACGAGCGCACCCTGAGCGACAGCGCCCGCACCGACGCCATGCTGATCTGCTCCATCAACCGCAGTACCGGCGAGGTGAAGCTGGCGTCCATCATGCGCGACCTGGCTATCGAGTACACCGACATCGGCCAGTGGAACGGCACCTACCGCATCAACGCCGCCAACTACTTCGGCGGCCCCAACCTGGCCATGCGCACCGTGAACGAGAAGTTCAACCTGAACATCCAGTACTACGCGATGGTCAACTTCTTCGGCTTCCAGAAGATCGCCCAGCGCCTCGGCGGCATCGACATCGATATCACCGAGGAGGAGATGAACAAGATCAACATCATGATCGTCCGGCAGGCCAAGGCCGCCGCCGCCGCGGGCATCGACGAGTCTGACCAGGAGAACGTGTACCTGGAGACCTACGGCCCCAACACCCACCTGAACGGACGCCAGACCCTGGCCTATGCCCGCATCCGAAAGCTGAGCGGCGGCGACGCCATGCGCACCGAGCGCCAGCGCAAAGTGCTGCAGAAGCTGCTGGAGAAGATGAAGCAGCTGGACGCGATGCAGCTGGCCGCCCTTGCCACGGACATGTTCGACCAGGTCAAGACCAACCTGCCCTTCGACGACATCTTCCAGATCGCCATGCAGGTCAGCACCAACGGCCTGCCCTCCATCAAGTCCATGTACCTGCCCATGTCCGGCACCTACAAGGAGGAGACCCGGAACAACCAGTCCATGTTGTACGACTGCGACTTCGCCACCAACGCGCTGCAGCTGTACAACTTCATCTACGAGCAGTAAGCCGCCCTCGACCGCAGGGCAGGTACTTCTTCGCTTCGCTCAGAATGGCGGTGAAGGCGTCGCCGTTCCGGGAGAAGACGTGGCGAAGCGCCGGACTGAGGCCGAAGGATCTCCGCAGCATTCATCATTGACAATTGCGCTGAAAAGAGAAGCGGGCCTGACCAAACCCGCGGAGCACGAAAAAGGGGACTGCCCGAGTGGCTGATTTGCCGCCCGCGCAGTCCCTTTGTCGCGCTTATGTCGCCGCCCCTGCCTCACCAGCACACCGGGCAGCGCTGCTTGCCGAGCTTTTCACAGTACAGCACGGTGTATACGCGCGCGTCCTTCATGGCCATGCACTCCTGCTCCTTGTGGTAATACTGGCCCATGGGCGTGGCCCAGCAGGGCTCAAAGGTGCTCGCGGGGACACACACCGGGCAGGGCCCCTTGCCGGTGCCCTCCGCGACGGCGGGGGAGCAGCCCTCGGCGTTCAGCATGCCGGAGCAGTCCCGGACAAGGTGATAATACATTCCCTTCCCGGTGCAGTAGAACCAAAGGCGGGGGACCCGGTCGGCGTCCACACACACCGGACAGGGCAGCTTGCTGCTGATCCAGGCGTAGTCCCACGACAGGGGATAGGCGTTGTGCATGCCGCCACAGTGCTCGTCGATGTGAAAGTATTTGCCTCCCTGGGTGGCGTAATAGACCTGATCCGCAGGGTATTCCTCCTGCCGGGAGCCGCCCGACCGGGTCTCCGAGAGCGCCTCCGCCGTTTCTGCCGGGGCCTCCTCCGGCCAGGGCAGATCCGTCTCTTCCACTGGGTTCTCCTGCGGGGCGGACGCCTCGCCGATGGCGCCGCCCCGGGGCGCGGTCGCCACGCGGTCCACCCTGGGGGCCAGCATTGTGCCGGCGGCCAGTGCGAGCGCGGCGAACAGCACGGTCACGGTCGCGGCTACGCACACTGCGGTCATTATCTTGTGTCTCTGTTTCACAGCCATGTCTCCTCTCCTGAAGGCCTGCTCGACGCGGGCCGTAAGTTCCGGGGGCGCTTCCGTGAACGCGCGGTCAAGGTGCTTCAAAGCGGCGTTGTCCTTCATACTCTGTCACCTCCGTCCAGCAGCTCGCGCAGGGCGCGCCGGGCCTGGTGCAGCCGGGATGTCACCAGCCCCGGCGGCAGCTTCAGCGTCAGGGCGATCTCCTTGATGGAGTAGCCCTCCAGGTGGTGCAGCACCAGCGGCAGCCGGTACTTCTCCGGCAGTCGCCGCAGGGCCAGGCGCAGCTGCAGGTCCTCGCAGAGCCGGTCTTCCTGGGCGATTTCGACGTCCAGGGGCAGCGGCCCGCGCCTTCGCCGGCGGATCGCGCTCCGGCATTCGTTCACCAGTATGCTCATGAGCCACGGCTCGAGCCGGTCCGGGTTGTTGAGCTGGTCCTTCTTCAGCCAGCCCCTGAACACCGCCTCCTGCACCGCGTCCAGGCTGTCCTCCTGCCGCCAAAGCATGGCTTGGGCCACGCGGTACAGCCGGCCCTCCAGGGCGCGCACGCGGCGGATGTACTCCTGGTCGTTCATGGAAACACGCTCCAGTATCGCAAAGTGACGCCACTCCCCGCCGGCTCGCGAGCCGACGGCGATCGATTGTTATAACACCTGTAAGACGAACGGGAGAGGGGGAATATTGAAGGGGAATCGAGATTTAACATTGGCGCGGAACGGCCGTACCCAAAAAGAAAAGACCGCCCCGGGATCGGGACGGTCTCCCCGCGCGAAGGCCGGCTTTACGCCTCCGCGGGTTTGCGGGGCTGGGGCGTCAGCTGCTCCTCGGCCTTGAACACGTAGCCGCAGTCGCAGGCGGTGTCCTCGATGATGCGTCCGCGGCGGGTGAACACCTCCACCGTTTCGCCGCAGGCGGGGCAGGTCCGCTCCTCCAGGATGGGTGTCTTGTGCTTGGCCTCGCAGCCGTCCATGATCGCCATGCTCACAACCTCCTTTTCATAATAGAGGATTTCAAAGAAATGATAGCATGATTCCCGGGGAAAGTCAAAGGGGAGGCGGGGAAACGTGCCGCAAGAAATAATAAATTTGTCAAATACTGTGCCTATTGACAAACACGGACAAAAAAACTATAATGTCATTGGCTTATCTGACACATATATTATAAAGGATTGGCTTTGGATTACTGGCAGGCGCACCGCGCCTGTTGGAAATAAAAGGAGGTTTACCCCATGAAGAAAGTTCTCGTTCTGGTCCTTGCTCTGGCCATGGTGCTGGGCTGCACCGCGGCGATGGCCGATAAGATCGGCTACACCTGCATGGACGGCACCAACCCCTTCTTTGTCGCGCTGGAAGGCTCCATCCGTGAGGTCGTTGAGGCCAACGGCGACGAGCTGATCTCCCTGGATCCCCAGAACAGCAATGAAAAGCAGCTGGCTCTGGTCGAGGACATGATCTCCCAGGGCATCGTGGCCATCTTCGTCAACCCCGTTGACCGCGACGGCATCACCCCCGCTCTGGACGCTCTGGAAGCCGCTGGCATCCCGATGTTCGGCTTCGACACTGAAGTGACCGACATGGACAAGCTGGTCACCTACGCGGGCTCCGATAACTACAACGCCGGCTATGTCTGCGGCGTGGACCTGGCTGAGAAGTGCCCCGATGGCGGCCCCATCATCGTTCTGGATTCCCCGACCATGCAGTCCGTCGTGGACCGCACCGACGGCTTCCTGGCCGCTATCGAAGAGAAGGCTCCCGGCAAGTTCGAGGTTGTCGCGCAGATCGACTGCATGGGCAACCAGGAGCAGGGCAACCTGAACGGCACCGACGCTCTGACCGCCCATCCCGACGCTGTCGCCATCTTCGGCGGCAACGATCCCACCGCTCTGGGTGCCCAGGCTGCTGCCGAAGCCGCTCAGTCCAGCGCTCTGATCTACGGCGTTGACGGCTCTCCCGACATCAAGGCTCTGATCGCCGAGGGCAAGGTCACCGGCACCGGCGCTCAGTCCCCCATGACCATCGGCAAGACCATCGCCGAGCTGTACTATCAGTGGAAGGCTGATCCCGACAGCGTCGAGGATCGCTATCCCATCGAGACCTTCATGATCAACAGCGACAACATCGACGAGTACAACAACGGCGGCTGGCAATAAGCCGAAGCCTGAGTTTACCGGCGCACTCGAACAGCTCCATCCCCCGGGACGGGCTGCTTGAGGTCGCCTGACGCAAAGGGCTTTGTTCTCAGCGAGGGCAAAGCCCTTTTGCGAATGTCATGCTGCTGTTCCCGTAGGGGTGGCGATGCGCCGCCCGCCCGCCTCGGGCGTGGCGCGGCGGACGCCGGATCGGCGCCCCTACATCGTGGCTGATTCCAGTGAAAACAAGAAACGGTGGTGAAACCCAGTGAGCAATTTTCTGCTCGAAATGAAGAACATCTCCAAGTCGTTCCCCGGCGTCAAGGCGCTCCAGGGCGTGAACTTCCAGCTGCTGCCCGGTGAGATTCACGCGCTGCTGGGCGAAAACGGCGCGGGAAAATCCACCCTGATCAAGGTGCTGGGCGGCATCTACATCGCCGAAGAGGGAGAAATCTACATCGACGGCAAGCAGGTGGCCATCAACAGCGTCAATGCCGCCCGGGAAAACGGCATCTCCATCATCCACCAGGAGCTGGTGCAGGTTCCCCACATGACCGTCGCGGAGAACATCTTCCTCGGCCGGGAGTACATGGGCAAGTTCGGCGTGGACACCCGCAGGATGATCGAAGAATCCCAGAAGATGCTGGACCGCTTCGGCCTCGGCATCGACGCCGCCTCCGAAATCTACGACCTGTCCATCGCCCAGCAGCAGATGGTCGAGATCGTCAAGGCGATCTCCTTCAACTGTCGCATACTGGTCATGGACGAGCCGACCTCCTCCATCTCCGACCGCGAGGTCGAGCAGCTGTTTGAGATCATGCGCAACCTGGCCAAGCAGGGCGTCGGCATCATCTACATCAGCCACAAGATGAGCGAACTGAACGAGGTCTGCGACCGCGTGACCGTGCTGCGCGACGGCACCTACGTGGGTACCCGCGTGGTGGCCGACACCCCCAGGGAGGACCTGATCGCCATGATGGTCGGCCGCGAGCTGGACCAGTATTACACCCGCGACCACGTGAAGAACACCCCCGTGTTCTTCAAGGCGGAGCACATCGACGACGGCAAGAAGCACCACAAGCGCGTCAACGACGTCACCTTCGAGGTGCGCCAGGGCGAGATCGTGGGCTTTGCCGGCCTGGTCGGCGCGGGCCGCAGCGAGACCATGCAGTGCATTTTCGGCCTGACCCGCGGCTCCAAGGGCACCGTGACCCTGGACGGCAAGAAGCTGAACATCCGCAACGCCGTGGACGCGATGAAGTACGGCATCTCCCTGGTGCCGGAAAACCGCAAGGTGGAGGGCCTGTACCACGTGCAGTCCGTCAGCTTCAACTCCACCATAGAGGTGCTGCATGAGTTCATCAGGAACCTGATGGTCAACAGCAAGCGGGAGCACGAGATCACCCAGGAGTTCATCGACAAGATGAACACCAAGACCCCCTCCCATGAGCAGGCCGTCACGAACCTGTCCGGCGGCAACCAGCAGAAGGTCATGATCGGCCGCTGGCTGGCCACGAATCCCAAGATCCTGATCCTGGACGAGCCCACCCGCGGCGTGGACGTCGGCGCGAAGGCGGAGATCTACGAGATCATGAACGAGCTGACCAAGCAGGGCGTCTCGATCATCATGATCTCCTCGGAGCTCCCGGAGATTATCAACATGGCGGACCGCGTGTACGTCATGTGCGATGGCCGGATCACCGGCTGCATCGACTACGAGGACGTCAGCCAGGAGGCGATCATGCACCTCGCCACCCTGGAATCCGCGGACAGCGCCCGCGATAATACCGCACACTAAGAAGTCAGGAGGCATTTCACCATGACCAAGGTAAAGCGCTATTTTAAGGACAATCTGGGCATTATCGCGGCTCTGGCCGTCATGATCCTGTTCCTTTATATCTTCCCCAGGACCCATAGCACGTTCCTGACCAAGACCAACATCTTCAACGTGCTGCGCCAGTCTTCCACGAACCTGATGCTGGCCTGCGGCATGACGATGGTCATCATCCTGGGCGGCATCGACCTGTCCGTCGGCTCCATCATCGCCATGTCCGGCGTGCTGGGCGCGGCCGCGGTGGTCTGGCACGGCATGCCCGAGATCGTGGGCATCCTCATCGCCGTGCTCTCCGGCGTCATCTTCGGCCTGCTGAACGGCCTGGTGATCGCCAAGACGCAGATCCCGCCCTTCATCGTCACGCTGGCGTCCATGAACATCGCCAAGGGCATCGCCTACGTGTACTCCGGCGGCAAGCCCATTCGCTGCATGACCGATGCCTGGAAGTTCCTGGGCGCCGGCAACGTGGCGGGCGTGCCCACCCCGGTCATCACCATGACGGTGGTGTTCATCGTGGCGGTGCTGTTCCTGAACCGGACCCGCATCGGCCGGCACATCTACGCCGTGGGCGGCAATGACACCGCCGCCAAGTTCTCCGGTATCGACACCGCCAAGGTCAAGTTCGTGGTGTTCTCCTTCAGCGGCCTGATGGCCGGCCTGGCGGGCATCACCATCGCCTCCCGCCTGTACTCCGGCACCTGCACCTCCGGCGACGGCGCCGAGATGGACGCCATCGCCGCGGTTGTGGTCGGCGGCACCTCCATGTCCGGCGGCTCCGGCAAGCTGGGCGGCACGCTGATCGGCGTGCTGATCATCGGCATCCTGAACAACGGCCTGAACCTGATGGGCGTCAACTCCGACTGGCAGTACATCATCAAGGGCGCGGTCATCCTGCTGGCCGTCTACACCGACTTCCTGCGCAACCGCAAGAAGGGCGCGTAACCGGCATATGCGTTCAACATGGGGCTTGACTATGCGGTTGAGCCCCATTTCCTTAGCTTGACAAAGGAGAGGATTCCATGAAGCGTTCGGAAATCAACGCCGCGATCCGCTGGGCCGAGGACCTGCTCAGGGCCCACCACATCTCCCTGCCCCTGTACGCCGCCTGGTCCCCGGAGGACTGGCGGGCCCACGCGGGGGAGATCGACGCCGTCAAGCGGCTCATGCTGGGCTGGGACATCACCGACTACGGCTGCGGCGACTTCCAGAAGATCGGCACCGTGCTGTACACCGTGCGCAACGGCCTCCAGGACGACCCGACCGTGGGCGTGCCCTACTGCGAGAAGTACCTGCTGATGCGGGAGGGGCAGCGCCTGCCGAAGCACTACCACGTCAGCAAGACCGAGGACATCATCAACCGCGCCGGCGGCGTGCTGCAGCTGTTCCTGTGGAACGCCGACCCTGCCACGGGCGAGCAGCTGGAGACCGACGTGGTGGTCTGGCAGGACGGCATCCGCCACGTGTATGGCCCCGGCGAGGAAATCCTGCTGAACCCGGGCAACAGCATCTCGCTGACGCCCTACATGGCCCACATCTTCGGGGCCAAGCCCGGCACCGGCGACGTGATCTGCGGCGAGGTCTCCAAGGTCAACGATGACCTGACCGACAACTACTTCCTGGAGCGTACCGCCCGGTTCCCCACCATCGAGGAGGACGAGGCCGCGGTGCACCCGATGTGCAACGAGTACGGCAGGGTGTGACGCGTTGCAGTAAGTTTCAGCCGAAGCGGCAACTTGGAATTTAATTAATTGAGAATTGAGAATTGGGGATTGAGAATTTATGTTGAAATCCTTACGGATTTCTCTGATTAAATGGTGGCAAATCATCGTAGAATCACAAATTGTGGGGCGTAATCAAAACAAATCCCGAAGGGATTTGCACCACCATTCCCAATTCTCCATTCTCAATTCTCAATTGGGCGTCAGCCCGACTAATTCCAAGTCGAACAGTTATATTCCACAACAATCTCGCGGGGGCGGGCTGCGCGGCAGCCCGCCCCTTAAATCATTGAAAAACAGCCCGGAAATGTGCTATACTGTAGCCATAACGCGAACAGGGGGAATGACTTTGGAGCGCATGCGTCAGCTGGTGGACTATCTGAACGACATGGCCTACCGCTACTATACCTTGGACGACCCGTCGATCTCGGACGCGGAATACGACAAGCTCTACGACGAGCTGTTGAAGCTGGAGGCCGAGACGGGGGAGCGGCTGCCGGATTCGCCCACCCGCCGGGTGGGCGGCGAGGTGCTGCCGGGCTTCGAGCCCCACACCCACATCGCCCGGCTGTGGAGCATGGGCAAGGCCCAGTCCGTGGAGGCGCTGGAGGAGTGGGCGCGCCGGGCGGAGAAGCTGCGCGCGGACGCCGTGGCGGCGGGCGCGGACCTGCCGCCGATCACCTACGTGGTGGAGCACAAGTTCGACGGCCTGACCGTCAACCTGACCTATGAGGGCGGGCGGCTGGTCGGCGCGGCTACCCGGGGCAACGGCGTCGTGGGCGAGGCGATCCTGCCCCAGGTGATGACGATCCGGTCGATCCCGCTGTCCATCCCCTTCACCGGGCGCATGGAGGTGCACGGCGAGGGCTTCATGCGCATCTCGGTGCTGGAGAAGTACAACGAGACGGCAAAGGAGCCGCTGAAGAACCCCCGCAACGCCGCCGCCGGCGCGCTGCGCAACCTGGACCCCGCCGTCACCGCCGCCCGCAGGCTGGACGCCTGCTTCTACGACGTGGGCTTCATCGAGGGCCGGCCGGCGTTCGCCAGCCAGCACGAGATGCTGGCCTTCCTGCGGGAGAACCGCTTCCCGGTGTCCTCCTGCGAGCTGGACGCCGCGTCCCTGGCGGAAGCCGTCGCCGCGGTGCGGCAGATCGAGGAGAGCCGGGGCGAGCTGGACTACGACATCGACGGCGCGGTGATCAAGATCGACGACTACGCCACCCGGGACGCCCTGGGCTACACCGACAAGTTTCCCCGCTGGGCCGTGGCCTACAAGTTCGAGGCCGAGGAGCAGACCACGCTACTGGAGGACGTGACCTGGCAGATCGGCCGCACGGGCAAGCTGACGCCGGTGGCGAAGGTCGCGCCGGTGGAGCTGGCGGGGGCGACCGTCAGGCAGGCCACGCTGAACAACTGGCAGGACATCCAGCGCAAGCGGGTGAAGATCGGCGCGCGGGTGTGGATCCGCCGCTCCAACGAGGTGATCCCGGAGATCATGGGCCGGGTGGACGAGTTCAACGACGACGAGCGGGACGTGGTCAAGCCCGAGGTCTGTCCCAGCTGCGGCGCGGCGCTGGAGGAGCGCGGCGCGCACCTGTTCTGTCCCAACCGGGACGGCTGCAAGCCCCAGGTGGTGATGCGCCTGTCCCACTTTGCCAGCCGGGACGCCATGGACATCGACACCTTCTCGGAAAAGACGGCGGGCCAGCTGGTGGACGCCGGCCTGGTCCAGGAGGCCGACCAGCTGTACAGCCTGACCCGGGAGCAGCTCTGCGCCCTGGACCGCTTCGGCGAGAAGAAGGCGGACAACCTGCTGGCGGCGCTGGAGAAGAGCAAGGCCTGCAGGCTGAACAGCTTCATCTACGCCATCGGCATCCCCAACATCGGCACCAAGACCGCCCGGGACCTGGCGGAGCGCTTCGGCAGCGTCCAGGCGCTGCGGGCGGCGACCCGGGACGAGCTGACCCGGATGGACGACATCGGCGAGATCGTGGCCGACTCCGTGGTGGGCTTCTTCGCCGACCCGGCCAACGGGCGGCTGGTGGACGCGCTGCTGGCCGCGGGCGTCGCGCCCCGGTGGGAGCAGCGGGACACCACCGGCGGTGCCTTCGCGGGCATGACGGTGGTGGTCACGGGTACCCTCGCCTCCATGGGCCGCAGCGAGGCCGAGGAGGCCATCCGACAGGCCGGCGGCAAGGCCGCGGGCAGCGTCTCGAAGAAGACCAGCCTGGTGGTGGCGGGGGAGAACGCCGGCAGCAAGCTGACCAAGGCCCAGGCGCTGGGCATCGAGGTGATCGGGGAGGAGGCGTTCCTCGCGAGGCTGGGAAGGTAGCGGGCCTTGGCGTGAATTCCGCTCCGCAGGCCCATATTTAAATTTCTGGTACGCCGTAGGCAAGCCCCGGCGGATGTGATATAATATCTTCGGGAGTCTATCATCTGCCGCCTTTGGGGCGGCGGCAATACGGGAGAGTATTCGCAATGCTCAGCATGACAGGCTATGGCCGCGCGTTCCGGGAGGTCGACGGCCGCCAGATGACGGTGGAGGTCAAGAGCGTCAACCACCGCTTCCTGGACATCTCCTTCCGGATGCCCCGGAACCTGCTGTTCCTGGAGGATTCGGCCCGCAAGGCCATCGGCGCGAAGCTGGCCCGGGGACACGTGGACATGTTCGTGACCTACCGCAACCTGCGCACCGACGCGCGGAAGGTGACGGTGGACCGGGCGCTGTTCGAAGCCTACGCCGGAGCGCTGGAGAGCGTCGCCGACCTGGGGCTTGAGGACGACCGGACGCTGATGGGCATCGCCCGGATGCCGGACGTGATGACCGTCGTGGAGGCGGAGGAGGACCAGCAGGCCGTGCAGGCGCTGCTGGAAGCCACGCTGAACGAGGCGCTGGACCAGCTGCTGGCCATGCGCCGCCGGGAGGGCGAAGCCATGAAGCGCGACCTCTCCGGCCGGGTGGACGCCATCGAGCGGATGACCGCGGCGGTGGAGGCCCGCTATCCCGAGACCGTGGCGGAGTACACCCAACGGCTGCGGGACGCGGTGCTGGAGCTGACCGGCAGCGCCATCGACGAGGGACGTTTGGTGATGGAGGTGGCCATCATGGCCGACCGCAGCGCCATCGCCGAGGAGATCGTGCGCCTGAACAGCCACGTGCAGCAGCTGCGCGCGCTGTTCGAGTCGCCGGAGCCCATCGGCCGGCGCATCGATTTCATCGTCCAGGAGCTGAACCGGGAGGTCAACACCATCTCCTCCAAATCCCAGGACATCCCCATCACCCAGCTGACGGTGGATCTGAAATCCGAGATCGAAAAGCTGCGGGAGCAGCTTCAAAACGTGGAATAGGAGGCCCTCCGGCGCGAGGCATACCCGATCCACGAAGGGAGAAGATTACACGAGAAGGAGAGATGCGCACCATGGCGAATCGCGGCAGGTTGTTTGTCGTCTCGGGCCCGGCGGGCGCGGGAAAGACCGAAATCGTCAAGAGGCTCATTGAAACCCATCCCGATGTGAAGCTGTCGGTGTCCTGCACCACCCGCGCGCCCCGCCCCGGCGAGGTGAACGGCGTCAACTATCACTTCGTGACCGAGGAGCGCTTTGACGAGCTGGTCGCCCAGGACGCCTTCTACGAGTGGGCCCACGTGCACCAGAACCGCTATGGCACCCTGAAATCCACCGTGCAGAAGGAGCTGGCCGAGGGCCACGACCTGATCCTGGAGATCGACGTGCAGGGCTGCCTGCAGGCCATGGCCCAGGACCCCACCGTGACGGGCATATTTGTCAGCCCGCCCAGCCGGGAAAACCTGGAGCAGCGGCTGCGCCGCCGGGGCACCGAGACCGAGGAGTCCATCCGCGTGCGGCTGAACAACGTGGCCTCCGAAGTGGCCACCGCCTACCGGTACCACTATGTGATCATCCACCAGGACTGGGGCATCGTGCCCAACGCCCTGGAGATCGCGACGGAGGAGGTCTACGCCATCATCGCCGCGCGCAGGCTGGAGCTGGAGAACCGCAGGGATTTCCTGGACGCGCTGAGCGCTTCCCTCAAGGCATAAACGACCCTGACCCTGGGGCGGCACGCTTCGCCCCGAACCCAACATAAACAGGAGGAACCTTATCATGATGACCGAACCCCCCATTGGCGAGCTGCTTGAGAAGGTGGACTGCCGCTACACCCTGGCGGTGGAGGCGTCCAAGCGCGCCCGCGAGATCATCGGCGGCAGCCTGCCCCTGATCGACACCAAGGAGACCAAGCCGCTGTCCATCGCCATCGAGGAGATCAACCGCAGGCTGATCACCTACAGCCGCGACGAGAAGGCGGAGACCGAGGAATAAATCGCGCCGTGAAGGCCAGCGATTCATAGGAGACCCCGACGGCGAAACCCGATTGCGATCGGTTTCGCTTGTTTGGGTTAATCATGTAGTCGCCTCGAAACACCTCAACGGATGGCACTGATGCTGTGGCATCGATGCCGATGGAAAAGGTGTTCCCGCAATGGGTTTTGCGTTCTCGCGTTTTTTTCAACATAGCTTCTTGGACGGACGCAGCCAGACATTACTTTTCAAAAGGAGCGTGGCGGACATGCTGAAGGACAGGCACATCGTGCTGGGCGTGACGGGCGGCATTGCGGCCTACAAGGCCTGTGATCTGACCAGCCGGCTGGTGAAGGCGGGCGCCCGGGTGCGGGTGGTGCTGACGGAGCACGCCTGCCACTTCGTGCCGCCGCTGACCTTCGAGACCCTCAGCGGCAGCCCTGCCTATACGGATACCTTCGCTCCCCGGGCGGAGATGGAGCACATCTCCCTGGCGAAGTGGGCTGACGCCTTCGTCGTCGCTCCGGCCACGGCCAACTGCCTGGCGAAGCTGGCGAACGGCATCGCCGACGACCTGCTCTCCACCACGGCGCTGGCCATGACCGCGCCAGTGCTCATCGCCCCGGCGATGAACGCCAACATGTGGCGGCATCCCACCACCCAGGCCAATTTCAGCACCCTGCTGGCCCGGGGCGTCCGGGCGGTGGGCCCCGCCTCCGGCCGGCTGGCCTGCGGGGACGACGACGTGGGGCGCATGGCCGAGCCCGCGGAGATCATCGAGGCGCTGGACGCGCTGCTCGATCCCCGGCATGATTTTGCGGGCCTTCGCGTGATGGTCACGGCGGGCCCCACGGTGGAGCGCATCGACCCGGTGCGCTACATCACCAACCGCTCCACCGGCAAGATGGGCTACGCCATCGCCGAGGCGGCCCGGGATCGCGGCGCCGAGGTGGTGCTGGTCTCCGGCCCGGTGGCCCTGGACGCGCCCGCGGGCGTGGAGAGGGTGTCGGTGGAATCCAGCGCCCAGCTGTGCGACGCGGTGCTGGAGCGGGGCGCCTGGGCGGATGTGGTCATCCAGGCCGCTGCGCCGGCGGACTTCCGCCCGGTCAGCGTGGCGGACCACAAGATCAAGAAGGACGGCGCGGGCATGACCCTCGCCCTCGAAAACACCACCGACATCGCGGCGGAGCTGGGACGGCGCAAGCGCGACGGCCAGCTGCTGGTGGCCTTCGCGGCGGAGACCGACGACATGCTGGAGAACGCCCGGGGCAAGCTCGTCCGCAAGAACGCCGACCTGATCGTGGCCAACGACGTGACCCGCACGGACGCGGGCTTCGGCGCGAATACCAACGCGGTGACGCTGATCACCCGCGAGGATATGCGCGCGCTGCCGCTGATGTCCAAGCGGGACGTTGCCGACGGCATACTGGATCGGATCGCCGAGCTGCGGGGAGGCGACGGGGCATAGCATGTACGCGCAAGTGATCGTCGATCTCTCCGCCGAGGCGGTGGATCGCCTGTTTACCTATGCCGTGCCCGGAGACGTGGACCTCGCGCCGGGCATGCTGGTGCAGGTGCCCTTCGGCCCCCGAAGGCTGGACGGCTTCGTGGTCTCCCTGTCCGAGACCTGCGACCTGGACCCGGAGCGGGTGAAGCCCATACTGGGCCTGTCCCGGCTGGAGCCGGTGGTGCTGCCGGATTTGATGGAGCTGGCGGAGTGGATGCACCTGCGCTACCTGTGCAACCTGGTGGACGCGCTGCGGCTGATGATCCCCGCTGAGATGCGGGGCGGACGGGTGCGGGAGCTGACCCGCCGCTTCGTCCGGCTGAACCTGACCGACGCGGAGCTGGCGGCCTTTGCGGAGAAGCACCGGCGCGCGCCGAAGCAGCTGGAGACCCTCCGGATGCTCCAGGAGGGAGACCTTCCCGCCGCGCGGCTGGACGCCTCCGCCCTGAAGGCGCTGGAAAAGAAGGGCGCGGTGACCGTCTACGACGAGGAGCAGCGCCGAAAGCCCCTGGCCCTGGCCGGCGAGGCGCGGACCCCGGACCCGGAGCTGATGCCGGAGCAGAGGGCCGCGGCGGCGCGGCTGACCGAGGCGCTGGAGGACGGCGGCGGGCGCTTTCTGCTCCACGGCGTGACCGGCAGCGGCAAGACGGAGGTCTACATCCGGCTGATCCGCAGGGCGCTGGAGCTGGGCCGGACGGCCATCGTGCTGGTGCCGGAGATCGCGCTGACGCCCCAGATGGTGAGCTGGTTCCACGGGCGCTTCGGCGGCGACGCGGCGGTGCTCCATTCGGCGCTCTCCGCCGGGGAGCGCTTCGACGAGTGGCGGCGCATCCGCAGCGGCGAGGCCCGGGTGGTCATCGGCGCGCGCAGCGCCGTGTTCGCACCGCTTCAGAACATCGGCGCGATCATCGTGGACGAGGAGCACGAGAGCACCTACCAGTCCGACCACCGCCCCCGCTATGACGCCCGGGAGGTGGCCTGGAAGCGGGCGGCCCAGCACGGGGCCGTGCTGCTGCTGGGCAGCGCCACGCCTGCCATCTCCACCTACATGCGGGCCATGCCCGGGGTGCGGCCGGAAAACCGGCTGGAGCTGATCGAGCTGCGCCGGCGGGTGAAGGGACGCCCCCTGCCCGAGGTCGAGGTGGTGGACATGCGGGGCGAGCTGGAGCGGGGGAACCACTCCCTGTTCAGCGCGCGGCTGTCCGGCGAGCTTCGGCGGTGCCTGGACGGCGGCCACCAGGCCATGCTGTTCATCAACCGGCGGGGCCACTCCACCTTCGTGTCCTGCCGCGCCTGCGGCTATGTGGTGCGCTGCGACCAGTGCGACGTCTCCATGACCTGGCACCAGGCGGAGAACGCCCTGCGGTGCCATTACTGCGGCAAGACCCTGCCGCCGCCGAAGAAGTGCCCCCAGTGCGGCAGCGGCTACATCAAGTATTTTGGCGCGGGCACCCAGAAGGTGCAGGAGGAGGTGTGCCGCCTGTTTCCCGACGCCCGCGTGGCGCGGATGGACGTGGACACCACCCGGGAGAAGGACGCCCACACCCGCATCCTGGAGCGCTTCCGCAGCGGCGACGCCAACGTGCTGGTGGGTACCCAGATGATCGCCAAGGGGCTGGACTTTCCCAACGTGGCCCTGGTGGGCGTGGTGGCGGCGGACATGTCGCTGAACCTGCCGGACTACCGCAGCGTGGAGCGCACCTTCCAGCTGATCACCCAGGTGGCGGGTCGCGCCGGCCGGGCGGAGGTGCCCGGGCGCGTGGTGGTGCAGACCTACGACCCCGATCACTACTGCATCCGGATGGCGGCGGCCCAGGATTACCGG
This sequence comes from Clostridia bacterium, assembly GCA_030530315.1. Lineage (GTDB taxonomy): Bacteria > Bacillota > Clostridia > Christensenellales > Aristaeellaceae > UBA2862. The sequence continues at coordinate 17,496 of JAUMVG010000031.1, forward strand.
GCCTTCTACACCCGGGAGAGCGCCCACCGCCGGGCGGCCCTGCACCCGCCCTTCACCGTCATCGCCAGGATCGTGTTCAGCGCCAAGGCGCCGGAGGACGCGAAGGCGGCGGCGGAATCGGCCGCGGCGCAGCTGGGCGAGTTCCTGGACGCGCGGGACATGCGCCGGGACGCGGTGCAGCTGTGCGCCGCGGAGGCCCCGATCAAGCTGCTCCGGGGTGAGGCCCGCTGGCAGCTGTTCCTGAAGATGTACTTCAAGGCGGACATGGAGGCGGTGGCCGGGCGCATGCAGGCCCTGGCCGACGCCGCCCCGGAGGGCGTGCGCGCGGAGCTGGAGATCAACCCGAGCAATCTGTTCTGAATGGGAATGTCGCGATGCCGCGCCGGCGGCACGACCGTATAAAGCATAAGAGATAATCGCGCAGACCGCGTGGAGGTATAGTATGGCAATTCGCAAGATCGTTGAAATGGGCAAGGACGAAATACTGCGCAAGCATTCCCGCAAGGTGGTCAAGTTCGACCACAGACTGGGCGTGCTGCTGGACGACATGGCGGACACCATGTATGAGGCGGACGGCGTCGGCCTGGCCGCGCCCCAGGTGGGCGTGCTGAAGCGCGTCGTGGTCATCGACGTGGGCGAGGGCCTGATCGAGCTGGTGAACCCGGAGATCCTCTGGAGCGAGGGCGAGGTCATCGGCGCGGAGGGCTGCCTGTCCGTGCCGGGCCGCCGGGGCACCGTGAAGCGCCCGGAGAAGGTGCGCGTGCACGCGCAGGACCGCAAGGGCAACCACATCGAGGTGGAGGGCGAGGGCCTGCTGGCCGTGTGCCTGTGCCACGAGCTGGACCACCTGGACGGCGTGCTGTATGTGGACAAGATGATCGAGGACGTCACCGACCAGATGCAGGAAGAGGAAGAAGAATAGAGTTGAGAGTTAAGAGTTGAGAGTTTAGAGTTGGTTTGCCGCGCTCAAAAGCATTGCGGCAAAGCGGCGTTTCGCTCCCGCGAAGCAATGGGGCGGCACTTTCGGGCAATTCAATCTTAACTCTCAACTCTAAACTCTAAACTCTCCAATCAAAGGAAGTCGCGTTATGAACAACATTTCTCAGAAATACAGGCTTGTATTCATGGGCACGCCGGAATTTGCCGTGCCGTCGCTGGCGGCGCTGGCGGCGGACGCGCGCTACGAGATCGTCGGCGTGTTCACCCAGCCGGACCGGCCCGCGGGCCGGGGCAAGAAGCTGACGGCCTGCCCGGTGAAGCAGTTTGCCCTGGAGAAGGGGCTGCCCGTCTACCAGTTTGAGCGGGTGCGCCGGCCGGAGGGCGTGGCGCAGCTGAAGGCGCTGGCCCCCGACGTGATGGTCACCGCGGCCTTCGGCCAGATCCTGACCCGGGAGCTGCTGGACATCCCCGTCCGGGGCACCGTGAACGTGCATGCCTCGCTGCTGCCCGGGTATCGGGGCTCCGCGCCTATCAACTGGTGCATCCTGAACGGGGAGACCCAGGCGGGCGTGACGCTGATGCTCACCGACGAGGGCATCGATACCGGCGACATGCTTCGCGCCGCGCGCGTGGACATCGGCGAGCTCGAGACCGCCGGGGAACTGACCGAGCGGCTTTCGAAGGTCGGCGCGGAGCTCCTGGCGCGGACCCTGCCGGAGTATCTGGCGGGGGCGCTGATGCCCGTACCCCAGGACCCGGAGCAGGCCAGCTACCAGCCGATGCTGGACAAGGCCATGGGCGAGATCGACTGGACGCGCTCCGCCCGGGAGATCGCCTGCCGGGTGCGGGGGCTGAACCCCTGGCCCTGCGCCTACACCGACATGCCGGAGGGACGGCTGAAGGTGTGGCTGGCGCGGCCCGTGGAGCGCGAGAGCGACGCCCTGCCGGGAACGGTGATCGCCTCCGGACCCAAGGAGGGGCTGGTGGTACGCTGCGGCGAGGGTTCCCTGGAAATACTGGAGCTGCAGGCCCCCGGTGGCAAGCGCATGGACGCGAAGGCGTATCTGGCGGGCAAGCGAATCGAGGCCGGCACGCGGCTGGGAAGGACATCCGATGAGCAGTGAGGACAGGCGCCGGGAAGGCGCGCGGCAGGGCGAACACAGGGGTGGCTCCAACGACCGCGCCTTTGGCGAGCGCAAGGGCGGCTCATACAGCCGTGCCGAGGGCGAACAAAGGGGCGGCACATACAACCGGGCCGAGGGTCGGCACAATGGCGGCGCTTACAGGCGCGGCGATGACGGGCACGGTGGCGGTTCCTTCAATCGCGGCGGCAGAGGCCCCGTCAAGGAGGGGGCTCCCCGCGGGGAAGGCGACCGGCCCGCAGGTCGCACGGCCCTTCCCGGACACGGCGGCGTGCGGCCGAGGGCGGAGCGTGCCACACGCAGGGAGATCCCCGGCGGCAGGAAGCCCGCAGGCCCCTCGGCCCGGGACGCGGCCCTCAGGGCGCTGCAGGACGTGGTCCGGGGCGACGCCTACGCCTCCCAGGCACTGGATCGCCGCCTGGAGGAGGCGCGGCTGCGGGAGGATGACCGGCGGCTGGCCGCGGGCATGTTCTACGCGGCGGTGGAGAACCGCCTGTACATAGAGTACCAGCTGGACCGCTTCCTGGACCAGCGGCCGGAGCCGGTGGTCAACGACATATTGCACATCGCGGCGGCGCAGCTGCTGTTCATGGACCGGGTGCCGGACCACGCGGCAGTGGACGAGGCCGTCAAGCAGGTGCGCGCCGCCCGGAGGGAGGGCTTCACCGGCCTGGTCAACGGCGTGCTGCGCAACCTGATCCGCGCCCGTGACGGCGACGGGCTGGCGCTGCCGGACCCCGGGGAGGACCCGGTGGGCTGGCTGTCCGTGCGCCATTCCCTGGCCAGGTCCGCCGCCCGGCGGCTGATCGACGCCTACGGCCTGGAGCAGGCCGGGGCCATCGCCGCCTGGACGCCGCAGCGCAGGCGCGAGACGGTGCGCCCGAACCGCCTGCGGATGGACGGGGCTCAATTCGAGGCGTGGCTGGACGGCCAGAAGCTGAACTGGCGACGCGGGGCCGTTGAGGATGCCTACGTCATCGAGGACGGCGGCAACCTGGCGGCCACGGAGGGCTATCGCAAGGGACTGTTCTCCATCCAGGGCGAGAGCGCCATGCTGGCGGCCCTGGCTGTGGAGGCCCGCCCGGGCATGCAGATCCTGGACGCCTGCGCGGCCCCCGGCGGCAAGACCTGCCTGATGGCGGAGCGCATGGGTACCTCCGGGCGGGTGTACGCCTGGGACGTGCATCCCCACCGCGTGGAGTTGATCCGCGCGGCGGCCCGGCGGCTGGGCCTTGAGAACGTGCGGCCCGTGGAGCGGGACGCCCGCAAGAGCGCGGACGGCCTGGCACTGTCCATGGACGCCGTGCTGGTGGACGCGCCCTGCTCCGGGCTGGGCGTGATCGCCGACAAGCCGGACATCAAGTACCGCCAGACCGAGGAGAGCCTCGCGGCGCTGCCCCGGGTCCAGGAGGAGATCCTGGACGCCTGCGCCGGCGCGGTGAAGCCGGGCGGGCTGCTGGTGTATGCCACATGCACGATCCTGCCGGAGGAAAACGAGGGGCAGGTCCGCGCGTTCCTCGCGCGGCACCCGGAGTTTGAGCCGGACGACGGCTGCGGCTGGCTGCCGGAGGCGCTCAGGCCCAACTGGTCTGAGGGCAGGGTGCAGATCCTGCCGAACCGGGATGGCCTGGAGGGCTTCTTCATCGCGCGCATGCGCAGAAAGGGCGTATAAATTGGACAAGGTACAGCTTTTGGGCATGGATGGCGGGGAGCTGGAGCGCTTCGTCGTGGAGGAGCTGAAGGAGAGCCGCTTCCGGGCCGGGCAGATCGGCCAGTGGCTCGCCAGAGGCGCGGACATCGACGGGATGACCAACCTGTCCGCCGCGCTGCGCCAGCGGCTCTCGGAGGTGGCGGTGGCTAACCCCGTGCGCATCCTGGAGAGCTATAAATCCAGGCTGGACGAGACGGAGAAGTTCCTCTACGCCCTGCCGGACGGCAACCTGATCGAGGGTGTGCTGATGCGCTACCACCACGGCGACACGCTGTGCGTGTCCACCCAGGTGGGCTGCCGGATGGGCTGCGCCTTCTGTGCCAGCACGCTGGACGGCCGGGTGCGGAACCTGACGCCGGGGGAGATCCTGGGCCAGGTGGCGGCGGCCAACCGGCACATCCAGGCGGAGGATCCCCAGCGGCGGGTGCACAACATCGTGCTGATGGGCAGCGGCGAGCCGCTGGACAACTACGACAACGTGGTGCGCTTTTTGAAGCTGGTGAACGCGCCGGAGGGGCTGAACATCTCCCTGCGGAACATCTCCCTGTCCACCTGCGGGCTGGTGCCCCGGATGTACGACTTCGCCAACGAGGGCCTGCCGGTGACGCTGAGCCTGTCGCTGCACGCGCCCAACGACGAGATCCGCCGCAGGATCATGCCCGTGGCCCACGCCTACACCATCGACCAGGTGCTGGCGGCCTGCAAGAACTACATCGACAAGACCGGGCGGCGGGTGATCTTTGAATACGCGCTGATCCGGGATTTGAACAGCGACGTGCGCCATGCCGAGGAGCTGGCCCGCCGGCTCCGGGGCCTGCGGTGCCACGTGAACCTGATCCCGCTGAACGACGTGAAGGAGCGGAACCTGGCCGCGCCGGACAAGCGGACCGTGGACGCCTTTTTGAAGCGGTTGGAGCTGAAGCACATCTCCGCCACCGTCCGCCGGGAGATGGGCGCGGACATCGAGGGCGCCTGCGGCCAGCTGCGCCGCAAGGTGCTGGACGAGGCGAAAGCCGCGAAGGATTGATATCTGCCTGAAACTGACTGTAGGACACCGAATCGGAGGATAATGCCCATGAAGGTCTATGCTGTTACGGATGTTGGCCGGGTTCGCCCCATCAACGAGGACTCCTTCTATGCCCCGGCGGAGGGCGAGCGCTTTTGCGCCGTGGCCGACGGCATGGGCGGGCACAACGCCGGAGAGGTTGCCAGCGCCCTGGCGGTGCAGGTATTCTCCAGGAGCATGCGCGACGTGGAGCGCATCACCGCGGAGGCGCTGCGCGCGGCGGTGGAGCGGGCCAACGACGAGGTGTACTACGCGGCCATGGAAAACGCCGGCATGAGCGGCATGGGCACCACCTTCTCCGCCCTGGCGGTGCAGGACGACACGGTGTTCCTGGCCCACGTGGGCGACAGCCGGATCTACCTGGTCCGGCGCGGCGCGATCATGCAGATCACCACCGACCACACCCTGGTGGAGGAGATGGTGCAGCGCGGCATGATCACCCCCCGGGAGGCGCGGGTCCATCCCAAGCGCAACATCATCACCCGGGCGCTGGGCACCGAGGCCCGGGTGGAGATCGACGTGATGCAGATGTCCCTGCGGGAGGGCGACGCCTTCTTCCTGTGCAGCGACGGCATGTCCAACTACGTCGAGGAGCGGGACATCCTCCGGGCCGTCGAATCCGGGGCGGACTGGCAGGCCAAGCTGGAGCGCCTGCTGACCCTGGCCCTGGAAAACGGCGGCAGCGACAACATCACCGGCATGTTCGCGGTGTTTGAGGAGGCTGCCGATCGATGATAGGACACGTCATATCGGGCCGGTATGTCGTGCAAGCCGTTGTCGGGACAGGCGGCATGGCCGTCGTTTATCGCGCCTTTGATCAAAAGAAGAACCGGATCGTGGCCATCAAGGTGCTGCGCCCGGAGTATGAATCGGACGAGGAATTCGTGCGCCGGTTCAGCCGGGAGGCCGAGGCCGCGAGCAAGGTGTCCCACGAAAACATCGTGAACATGCTGGACGTGGGCATCGACGGGGACATGCGCTACATCGTCATGGAGTACGTGGACGGCCAGACCCTGAAGGAGATGATCCGCCAGCAGGGCACCATCCACCCGGACACGGCGATCCGCATGACGATCCGCATACTGGCGGCGGTGGATCACGCCCATCGCAACGGCATCGTGCACCGGGACATCAAGCCCCAGAACATATTGGTGGACAGCCAGGGCCGGGTAAAGGTGGCCGACTTCGGCATCGCCCGGCTGAAGGCCGCCCAGACCACCACCGTGGAGGAGGGCAGCACCGGCTCAGCGCTGGGCAGCGTGCACTACTTCTCCCCGGAGCAGGCCCGCGGCGAGGTGGCCGACGAGAAGAGCGACCTGTATTCCGTGGGCGTGGTGATGTACGAAATGCTCACCGGCCAGGTGCCCTTCGACGGGGATACCTCCGTGTCGGTGGCCCTCAAGCACGTGAACGAGGAGCCCAAGTCCATGCGCGACCACCAGGAGGGCATCTCCAAGGCGTTGGACGAGGTGGTGATGCGGGCGCTGTGCAAGGACGCCTCCAAGCGCTACCAGACCGCCGCCGAGATGGCCGCCGATCTGCGCAAGTCCATCTCCCATCCCCAGGGGGGCTTTGTGAAGTACCCCAAGGACGAGGCGGAGGTGGAGCGGGAGAAGGAGGAGCGCCGCCACAAGCGCCAGCAGGACCGCAAGCGCCTGCGCTTCACGATGATCGCCTGCATCGTCATCGGCGTGCTGCTGATGTCCGGGGCGGGCGCCTGGTACCTCTCCAAGACCGTGAACACCTATGTGATGCCCGATCTCGTCGGGCAGGAGCAGCTGCTGGCCCAGGACGCCCTGGAGCAGATGAACGGCCAGGTGGAGCTGGACTACAGCTACAGCGAGGACTTCGAGGAGGGCATCGTCATCGCCCAGTCCCGCCGCGTGGGCGCGCGGGTGAAGTACGCCGCGCCGGTGGTCCTCACCGTCAGCCGGGGCACCCGCTGGTACTACCTGGAGGACTGCGCCGGGCAGCCGGCGGAGGACGCCCAGGAGGCCCTGCGCGCGCTGGGGGTGGAGTCCGTCAGCGTGATCTACGTGCAGTCTGACGCGCCGGTGGGCACGGTGGTGGCTGTGACGCCGGAGCCCGGAACCCAGGCCAAGGACACCCCGGTGATGCTGACCGTCAGCGGCCAGAGGATACTGATGCCCTCGCTGACCGGCATGACCCTGGAGGACGCCCGGGTGCTGATCGAGGCCGAGGGGCTGGTGCTGGGGAACGTGACCGAGGCCTACGCCGCGGACGCCGCGCCCTATGCCGTGGTGGCCCAGAGCGAGCCGGCCAACGCCGAGCTGCTGGCCGGGGCGGTGGTGGACGTCACCGTCAGCCAGCCGCAGCCCGCGCAGTACTTCCCGTCCTCGAAGCTGTCCGTGGTGGTGCCGCTGAACGGCAGCAGCGTGCAGCTGGTGATGCATTCGCCCACGGAGGACGTGGAGGAGGTCTACCACGGCGTGCTGAACGCGGGCACCTATCGCATCGCGCTGTCCAGCGACGAGCCGGGGACCCACACCGTGAACATCTACATGGACGGCGTGCTGATGGAGAGTCAGCAGGTCAACTTTGAATAAACCGCGAACCAGAATGAAGGACTTGTTTCGATGAAAAAACTCAGTCTGTTTCTGGCGCTGATCCTGGCGCTGGCCTGCCTGCCCGCGTTCGCCGCGGAGGGCGACCTGATCCTGGGCCGGGAGGAGGGCCAGGAGATCCGCTTCGACAGCGCCTTTACCGACGGCGAGACGCTGTACCTTTCCAACGGCGGCATGATGTACACCTGGCGGCCCGGCGACGCGGAGCTGACGGAGTACACATACAACTTCGGGGACGCGGAGGGCACCATCACGGCCAGGCCGTTCATCGGCGACGGGCAGCTGTACGCCTTCACGTTGAAGATGAGCTACGGCGCCCACACCGACCTGGAAGAGGCCGCGCTGAACAGGATCACGCTGGAGGCGGACAATACCGTCAGCTTTGAGCAGGTGACGACCCTGGACTGGAGCGCCCTGCTGGAGTACTACGACGGCGACGTCTACGCCAACATGCCCCTGGACGTGGTGGTCTGCGGCGGCAAGGCGTACCTGCGGCACTACAACGACCAGTACGACTTCGTGCTCTCCGTCCTCGACCTGGAGACCGGCAGGATGGAGGAGAACGACGAGCTGCAGGACGTCTACGCGTTGCTACCCTATCAGGAGGGCACGCTGCTGGTGGAGCAGTACTCCTACAGGAACCCCGAGACGGCCCGGCTCCTGATTTACGACTGCGATTCCGAAAGCGTTCAGCCGCTCTGCGAGCTCGAGGTCCAGTCCTACACGGCCCTCAACGGCCTGGCCTATGACGAGGCCTCGGACACCGTCTACTGCCTCAAGGGCGGCGAAATCTGCCCGTTGGATCCCCGAACCGGTGAGGTGGGCGCGGGCGTGGCCGATATGCCCCTGGAATCCTATGGCACGAGCCACGCGGTGCTGATGAACGGCATCTACGCCTACGCGGGCACGGGCCTGGCGATCCGCGACCTGGTCGCCGGCAGCCAGGTGGCCTTCCGGCTGAAGGTGGTGGACAGCAACTATTGCACCGCCGTCACCACGGCCACCACCCGCTTCGGTGCGGAGCACACCGACGTGGGCGTGACCCTGTCCAGGGATTTCCGCGGCGCGGACAACCTGGTGGAGAGCATGATGAACCGGGACGACAGCGTGGACATCTACACGGTGAGCACCTCCTCGGCCGCGTTCGACGCGGTGTACCAGCGGGGCTACATGATGGAGCTGGACCGCAGCGAGGCGCTTGCCGACCTGGCGGAGCGCATGTATCCCTCCCTGAGGGAGCGCCTGTCCGCCTACGACCACTTCGTGGCGCTGCCCCTGGAGACCTACTGCTGGGGCCCCGGCTTCAACGAAAAGGCGCTGGAGGCCCTGGGCCTGACGCTGGAGGACGTGCCGGACAACTGGTGGGATCTGCTGGACTTCCTGCCCACCCTGGAGGGCCCCCTGGCGGAGCACGAGAACGTGCGGCTGACCTATCAGGGCATGACCGTCTCCAGCATGCGCAGCGACCTGTTCTTTACCATCTTCAACAGCTACCAGCAGTATGTGAACGCGGTGGACCCCAACATGGGCTACAACACCCCGCTGCTCCGCGGCCTGCTGGAGAAGGTGGAGCGCATCGACTTCGAGGCCCTGGGCTGCGAGGAGGACTACGGCGAGGACGGCGGCATGGGCGGCATCGTGATCGACATGGGCGGCGAGACGATGACGCTGTTCGAGACGGCCACAAACTATTGCATCGGTGAATCGTATTCCGATGCCACGCCCGTGATGCTGGGCCTGGACGCGAACACCCGCGCGCCGATGATCCTGGATACCGTGGTGGCCTTCGTCAACCCCTTCACCCGGCACCCGGACGAGGCGCTGGCCTATATGGAGACGCTGGCGGCGAGCATGCCCAACACCGCGCGCTACAACATCGATCCTGCGCTGGACGAGCCCATTCGGGGCGCCCGGAACGAGGAGCTGCTGGAGGAATCCCGCCGCAACCTGGAGCAGCTGCGCGCGCAGCTGGAGAGCGCCGATCCCTCCGAGGCCCAGCTGCTGGAGGAGAGCGTGGCCGAGGCCGAGGAGCACCTGGCGCAAATGGAACAATTCTGGTGGGAGATTCCCGAAAGCAGCATCGAGTGGTACCGCGCCCACGCGGAGGGCGTCGTCACCGCGCCGGTGAACTGGCTGTATGCCAACAACGGTGGCGAGGGCTATGAACTGATCAGCCAGTACCTCGCCGGGGGCATAAGCCTGGACGAGCTGCTCCGCGAGATCGACCACAAGGTGCAGATGATGATGATGGAGGGCAACTGACCGCTTCATCGCGCGGCGCCGGGAGGTTTTTCCCTTCCGGCGCGGCGAGGGATTCTGTTTGGATGGAGGCAGGCATGCAGGGCGTCATATTGCAGGGCATCGGCGGTTTCTACACCGCCCGGGACGACGGCGGCGCGGAGTACACGCTGCGGGCCCAGGGAAAGCTGCGCCGGGAGCGCACGAAGCCCAAGGTGGGCGACCGGGTGGAGCTCAGCCCCGGGGAGGGCGAGGAGCATGGCTGGATCCTGCGGGTGCTGCCCCGGCGCAACGAGCTGGTGCGGCCGCCGGTGGCGAACATCGACGTGATCGTGATCGTGGTGGCGGCGACGACGCCGGACCCGGACCTGCTGATGGCCGACCGGCTGATGCTGAATGCCCGGCGCGCCGGCATCGACGTGCAGCTGGTGATCAACAAGTGCGACCTGGACCCCGACCGCGTGGAGGCCATCGCGCGGCAGTACCGGGGCGCGGAGGTTTCGACGATGCGGGTGTCCGCTGGGACCGGCGTGGGCCTGGATGAACTCAGGCAGCGGCTGCGGGGGAAGGTGCATGCCCTGGCGGGGCAGTCCGGCGCGGGCAAGTCCACGATGATCAACGCGCTGTACGGCCTGGAGCTGGAGACCGGGGACCTGTCCCGGAAGATCGAGCGGGGCAAGAACACCACCCGGCACTGCCAGCTGATCCCCGTGGAGGGGGGCGGCATGGTGCTGGACACGCCGGGGTTCAGCCTGCTGGAGACGGAGTTGTTCGACCCGGTGGAGCTGAAGGACTGCTGGCCGGAATTCGCCCGGTTCGAGGGGCAGTGCTACTTCCAGCCCTGCTACCACGCCTCGGAGCCCCGGTGCGCGGTGCGGGACGCCGTGGCGGCGGGGGAAATCGATGACGAGCGCCACGGGCGCTATGTGGAACTGTTGGAGGAAATGAGACAGAGGTGGAGGGATCGCTATGATTAAGGTCGCGCCTTCGCTGCTGGCCGCGGACTACATGCGGCTGGGAGAGGAGATTCGGCGGGTGGCAGAGGCCGGCGCCGACTACCTGCACTTTGACGTGATGGATGGCAGCTTCGTGCCGAACATCAGCTTTGGACCGGAGCTGCTGCGCCAGGCGGCGGCCTGCGGGCTGCCCGTGGACGCCCACCTGATGATCGTGAACCCGGAGAAGTACATCGACGCCTTCGCCAAGGCGGGGGCGGAGATCATCACCGTGCACGCCGAGGCCGCGACGCACCTGCACCGCTGCCTGCAGCAGATCCGCGCGGCGGGCTGCCTGGCGGGCGTAGCGCTGAACCCGGCGACCTCGCCGGAGTGTCTGCGCTATGTGATGGGCGACTTTGACCTCGCCCTGGTGATGACCGTCAACCCCGGCTACGGCGGGCAGCGGCTGATCCCCGCCTGCATTCGCAAGGTGGGGGAGGTGCGCAGCATGCTGTGGGAGGCGGGCTGCGACGCCATCGTGGAGGTGGATGGCGGCGTGAACCTGGCCACCGCGCCCCGGCTGGTGGAGGCCGGCGCGGACATGCTGGTGGCTGGCAGCGCGCTGTACGGCGCGGAGGACGTCCAGGCCTTCATCGAGGCGTTGAAGGGCGCCGAGGAGCAGTTTTAAGGAGGTCCGGGACCCCGTTGAAGGGACGCGAAGGAGGAAGCGGAGGATACCGGCGGCCGCGGAGGCGGCTGTGATGATCGACGGCGCGTTGCGGATCATCGCCCGATCATTCCTCCGCAATCTGTTGCTTTGTGCCAGCCTGGCTCCCCGCCACTGGATGAAGTCCGGCGGATTAACAAGTCTCTGTCACAATTTAACACAAATGCCCCTGTAGTCTTTTCGGGGGAAAGGTATAATAGCTTTCGCAAGATTCCTTTAAGTCGATCCCGTGAGGTCGCCAAGGCGCTTGAGACAGCATGCGACAGCGGCGCGAACCGCGCGCCTTTCATGCCCCTGCCTTGGCGGCGGGGGCATTTTTATGTCTGTGGGGAGGCGCTTTCCGTGGAGAAAAAGACGCAGCTGATGGACGAGGCGCAGATGCGCCGAACCGTCACCCGCATGGCCCATGAGATCATCGAGCGCAACAAGGGCGTGGAGGACGTGGCCCTGGTGGGCATCCGCCGCCGGGGAGAGCCCATCGCCCGCATGCTGGCCGAGGCCATCGAGCGGGTGGAGGGCGCTCGGCTGCCGGTGGGTTCGGTGGACATCACCTTCTACCGCGACGACCTGACCCACCTGTCCCGGGATCCGAAGCTGAACCGCACGGACGTGCCCTTTTCCATCGAGGGGCGCACCGTGGTGCTGGTGGACGACGTGCTGTACACCGGCCGCACTGCCCGGGCGGCCATGGACGCGCTGATGGACCTGGGCAGGGCCCGCCGCATCCAGCTGGCGGTGCTCGTCGACCGGGGACACCGGGAGCTGCCCATTCGCGCCGACTTCGCAGGAAAAAACGTGCCCACGGCGGTGACGGAGTTCGTCCGCGTGTCCCTGCCGGAGATCGACGACGAGATGGGCGTGTGGCTGTGCGATCGATAGTTTACAGGTAGCAATACATTGATTGGAAGTTGGCGGGCTGAGCACGAGAGTTGAGAGTTGAGAGTTAAGAGTTAAGAGTTTAGAGTTTAGATGAAGAATGCATAGGAACGAAGCGATGCTGCCTGCAAGGCAAAACCGACTATCTTTGCGGGAACAAGAGCGTTGTTTCGCATTTGGTTCGTGCGCGGCTGACTCTATCTCAACTCTTCACTCTAAACTCTCGGACAAATCCCCAAAGCGTTGATTCCGGGCCCCATCGGGCGCCGTGATCATACAGGCGGCTGTGCCGCCGAAGCGCCGAATGGCGCGACAAAAGAAAGGTGGATGGATATCTATGTCTGAACAGGGTATTCGTGACGTGAGATCTCTGGGCATGCCCAAGATGCTGCTGCTGGGCTTCCAGCACATGTTCGCCATGTTTGGCGCGACCGTGCTGGTGCCGGTGCTGACCGGCCTGCCGGTTTCTACGACGCTGCTGTTTGCCGGCCTCGGCACGCTGCTGTTCCACTTCCTGACCAAGGGCAAGGTTCCCGCGTTCCTGGGCTCCTCCTTCGCGTTTATCGGCGGCTACGCCGCCGTGGCGGACCTGTTCAAGAACACCGAGGCGATCAGCTGGATCCCCTACGCCGGCGTGGGCGTCGCCTGCGCGGGCCTGCTGTACGGCCTGCTCTCCGCGCTGTTCAAGGCCTTCGGCGCCAAGCGCGTCATGCGCTTCTTCCCGCCCATCGTCACTGGCCCGGTCATCATCTGCATCGGCCTGTGCCTGGCCTCCTCCGCCATCAACAACTGCGAGGCCAACTGGTGGATCGCCCTGCTGGCCATCGCCATCGTGGTGGTGTGCAACATCTGGGGCAAGGGCATGATCAAGATCATCCCCATCCTGCTGGGCGTGGTCGGCAGCTATGTGATCGCCGCCATCTTCGGCCAGGTGAACTTCCAGGCCGTGGCCGACGCCAAGTGGCTGGGCTTCCCGATCCAGTTCAACAACACCGTGTTCAGCCTGTTCAAGGGCTGTGACGGCGGCAAGCTGGTGAGCGCCATCGTCATCATGGTGCCCATCGCCCTGGCGACGATGATCGAGCACATCGGCGACGTCTGCGCCATCTCCTCCACCGTGGGCGAGAACTTCGTGGCCGACCCCGGCCTGCACCGCACCCTGCTGGGTGACGGCTCCGCCACCGCGCTGGCCGCGCTGTTCGGCGCTCCGGCCAACACCACCTACGGCGAGAACACCGGCGTTCTGGCCCTGACCAAGGTCTACGACCCCAACGTCATCCGCATCGCTGCCGTGCTGGCCGTGATCTTCGCCTTCTGCCCCAAGTTTGAGGCGCTGATCGCCGCCATGCCCACCGCCACCATCGGCGGCGTCAGCCTGATCCTGTACGGCATGATCTCCGCCGTCGGCGTGCGCAACGTGGTTGAGAACCAGGTGGACTTCACCAAGAGCCGCAACATCATCATCGCGGCCCTGATCATGGGCCTGAGCCTGGGCATCAACTTCTCCAACGCGGGCGCCATCGTGCTGGGCCCCGTCAGCCTGTCCGGCCTGGCCGTGGGCGCTCTGGTGGGCATCCTGCTCAACGCCGTCCTGCCCGGCAACGATTATCAGTTCGGCACCAACCAGCTGGGCGACACCTCCGTCAACTTCCAGCAGGGCATCGACCGCGCCGGCACCGGCAAGAAGAAGTAAGTAAGGCTACAGTCAACAGGCAACAATCGAATAGCGAAGCCCCCGCTTCCGGGTTCGGAAGCGGGGGCGGTTTGTTTTCGGTTTTATAGTCGAATGCTCATTCCTGCTTTGCAGAGGGGACGCAGCGCGCCGTCCTCGACGGCGTAGGCCTCGCCGCACAGCTCCTCCCGCCCGTCCTGGAGGCGTATGTAACTGCCGTCTGGCAGCAGGTAGAAGCGGCGGCCGTGGCTGTCCGGGAAGGTGACGTCGCCGTAGATGCGCAGGCCGTCCAGCTCCGCGAACAGGTTGCCGTCGAAGTGGGGGATGACCATGGCACGGGTCAGCCCTAGCCCCGGCAGGAAGCGTCGGTAATCCGGCGAGAGGGCTTCGCCCTCCAGCTCTGGCTGGGCGTACACCGTTTCGGCGGCGTTCATCGTGCCCGCGCTGATGCCGATGACGACGCCGGTGTAACCGGCCAGGAGGGCTTTCAGATCGATGTCCGCGAAAAAGGCGTTCTGGGTGGGCACGTGGCCCCCGGCGAGGATCACCAATCCGGCATCGGCCAGCACTTCCGAGGCGCGGTCGGCGTTCCGGCGATCCAATACCCCGAAGGCGCTGAAGCTGAACCCCGAGGCTTCGAAGCCGATGCGGGTCAGACCCGCGTAGTAGTCATTCTTCTCCGCTTCGTCCGGCGAGGAGGCTACGAACACGGCGCGAACAGGCGCCGCAGGCAGGCTTGCCCGCAGCGCCTTCGCAAACCCGTTGGCCGGGTTCAGGGCGTTCTCGTCGGGCAGGAAGGGGCTGCTGGTCAAAAAGCAGATCATGGGACATCCCTCCAAAGCGATAATAACCAATAAAGCGGAGGAGTTGCCTCAAACAAGCAGCATTGCATCATCCGTTCGCGGGGACGGCAGAAATGCCTCTGGGAGCGGACCTTCCGCCCGGGAGCGGCCCCTCCGCTTGGGAGCGGACCTTCCGCCGTGGCGGCAATTATGGCGCCGCTGAGGGGTTTTGAATCATCGCCCGATGATTCTATCGCAATACGCTGTTTTGAGGCAGCCCGGTTTTGATTGGGGAAGCGGGACGTTTTCCGGCTCTTCACGTTTCCTGGGGGAATACCCCTCGCAGTCAGCCTGCGGCCTCCTGCGCACAGGGGCCTACCGGTCCCCGTTGGGTGGCCGAAGGGCGGAGAAGGGATTCCTCAATTCCCCGAGTTTCGCGATGCGCCTGTTTTATGCGTGTTTTGCCAACCTTTGCGCTTCAATCAATGGGTCTAAGCCTCACGCCGATCGCAACAAATGAGTCCAATTCCCGGTGATCATAGATCTTTTCCGACTCGGATATCCTGATCTTATTCGTCGCGTCTGTGAAGGAAAGATAATGATATGTGGGGGCAGCGATGCTATGGTCATGCGAGACGAGGAGGCCGATGGGCTGCTCGTTGGCGTCCACCACAACGGCGGCATGAGCGGTTACAAGGGGGATTTTTTTCTTGTCTGTTACGAGATCGGGCAGAGAAACGACATGGCGTTTCTCCTCAAAGCTATCGTCGTCGGGGTCATAGCCGGTGTAAGAGGATTGCGTATCCATGTTCACTTCCCATGCTTCCAGCGCGTGGAGCAGCGCGGTAAGGGCTTCATTCGGAAGATCAGCAGGGACCATCGGGAAATTGAGATGATTCCACTCGGTCTCTGAAAAAGTTCCGGCCGGATGGCGGTAGACGAGGTGTCTATTGATCATATCGGGGCGCCTCCTTAGCGGGGTTGTTTTGCTTCATTTGTCCTATGAAAGCGAGCAGATCGTGGGATTACCCCCAAATGATAGATTGCCAACAACGCAGATTCCCCGACCTTGAATCAGTGGGTCGGGGAATCGTCGTCAGGAACGCGGCAGCAGATGGTTGCCGCCTCCGCCGTTTCCCCGCGCTCGGATCAGTGGCGCGGGGAAACGGGAACGGGAACGCGGCAGCAGATGGCCGCCGGCCCTGCCGGCTTTCCGCGATTGAATCAGTGGCGCGGGGAGACGGGTACAGAAACGCGGCAGCAAACGGTTGCCGCCTCCGCCGTTTTCCCGCGCTTGGATCAGTGGCGCGGGGAAACGGGAATAGGAACGCGGCAGCAAATGGCCGCCGGCCCTGCCGGCCTTAGTAGCCCAGCTCCGCGGACTTGTCGTACACGGGCTTCAGGGCGTGATACAGCATGTCGTAGACCTTGAAGGTCTTCTCGTAGGCGGGCTGGTTGGCGGGATCGGGCAGGGTCTCGGTCTCGGCCTTGATGACCTTCACGGCCTCGCCCAGGTCCTTCCAGACGCCGGCGCCGACGCCCGCGACCATCACGGCGCCGTAGGCGCCGCCCTCGCTGGCGGCGGACATGGTGTACACCGGCAGGTTGAAGATGTCGGCCTGCATCTGGCGCCACAGCGCGCTGACGCTGCCGCCGCCGGAGGCATAGACCTTCTCATTCTGCGCGAAGGAGCCGAAGATGTCCACCAGCTGCTTCAGGGAGTAGGTGACGCCCTCCATGACGGAGCGGGTGATGTCCGCCTTCTTGGTGCCCAGGGTCAGGCCGTAGAAGCTGGCGCGGGCGTTGGGGTCCGGATAGGGGCAGCGCTCGCCGGTCAGGTAGGGGGTGAACACCACGCCGTTGGCGCCGGGCACGGACTGCTCGGCGATCTCGCCCATCACGTCGAACACGTTGCGGCCCTCGGCCTTGGCCTTCATGGACTCCTCGCCGCACAGCTCGTCCTTGTACCAGCGGTAGGCGCCGCCGGAGGTCAGCGTGCAGCCGAAGGCCAGCCACAGGCCGGGCTCATTGCCGCAGAACATCTGCAAATCGCCGTTCGGGTTGTTCTCGAAGTGATCCAGGGCCATGGACACGTTGCCGGAGGTGCCGATCACCACGCCCAGGATGCCCTGCTTCACCAGGCCCGCGCCGGTGGTCTGGATGACCGCGTCGCCGCCGCCGTAGTAGCAGTTCAGGCCCTCGGGCAGGCCGGTCTCCGCCGCCGCGGCCGCCGTGACGGTGCCCGCCAGCTCGATGGACTCGTGGGTCTCGGGGAAGAGGGCCTTGTCCAGGCCGGCGATCTCGATCAGCGCGTCGGACCAGCAGCGGTTCTTCGTGTCGAAGAAGCCCGTGCCGGAGGCCTCGGACACGTCCATGCCCAGCTTGCCGGTCATCTTGAAGCGGATGTAGTCCTTCGGGCACACGAACAGCTTCATGCGCTTGAAGTTCTCGGGCTCCTCGTCCCGCAGCCACAGGATCTTGCCGCCGGTGTAGCCGGTGAGCATGCGGTTGTTGGTGTAGGTGAGCAGCTTCTCCAGGCCGCCCGCGCGCTCGGTGATCCAGTCGCACTGGGCCTGGGTGCGCTGGTCGCACCACAGGATGGAGGGCCGGATGACCTCGCAGTTTTCATCCAGGGCCACCAGGCCGTGCATCTGGCCGGAATAGCTGAGGCCGACGATGTCCGCGGGATCGACCTTGGACTTCTCCAGGATGACCTTCAGGCCGCGCACCACGGCGTCCCACCAGTCCTTGGGGTCCTGTTCCGCCCAGCCTGGCTTGGGGGTGTAGAGCGGGTATTCCTGGGTGGAGGAGGCGACCACGGTGCCTTCGCTGTCCGAGATGATGCACTTCGCGCCGGAGGTGCCAACGTCCAAACCGATCAGGTACTTCTTGCTCATGGGGATCGACTTCCTTTCGCTTTGTTGGGGTTTGTTGTATCACAAGGCGGGGGAGCGGGCTGTTTCCCGTCACCGCCCCTGTTTGCGCTTCATCTTGTCCATGACCTTCTTGGAGACCTGGGAGATCTTGTCGAAGTCCAGCCGGTTCTCCTCGCCCCGGATCAGCCGCTGGATGTTGCCGCGGTGGCCGAACAGCGACAGCGCCGCCGCCACGCAGGCCGCGCCCAGGAACAGGCCGTAGTTCTCACGGCCCCGGCAGAGGATGCCGGTGACCACCGGGAACGCCACGGTGGTGATCAGCGAGGCGATGGACATGTAGCGGGTCAGCGCCACGGCGACGATCTGCACCAGCAGCTCGCCCAGCGCGATCCAGGGATTGATGGCGATGATCAGGCCCAGGGAGGTGGCGATGCCCTTGCCACCCTTGAAACCCAGCGACGCCGGGAAATCATGGCCCAGTATGGCGCCCAGGCCGGCGATCAGCATGCCCGGGTCGCCCGCGATGCGCGCGCCGATCAGGCAGGCCCCGTAGCCCTTCAGACAGTCCAGCACCAGCGTCAGCACGCTGGGCAGCCAGCCCAGGGTGCGCAGCACGTTGGTGGTGCCGGTGTTGCCGCTGCCGTGCTTTCGGATGTCGCGGATGCCGTAGATCTTCGAGATCAGCACGCCCGAGGGGATGTTGCCCAGGGCATAGCCGATCACCGCGCAGAGAATACACTTGAGAACCATCGTTTTCACCTCCAGCTTAAGGTGAGAGTCAGAGTTGAGAGTTGAGAGTTAAGAGTTGAGATGGAGTTTGCCGCGCGCATATCGGGTTCGAAGCAGGACGCCTTTTCCCACGAAGTGACCTGAATTGCCTTGCGAGCGACACGGCTTCGTTCTTCGGCACCCTTTATCTTAACTCTGAACTCTTAACCCTAAACTCTTATCTATTCGTCCTTCTTCTTCCGCTCCCGCAGGATGAACCTCAGCGGGGTCCCCTCGAACCCGAAGGCCCGGCGGAACTGCTTTTCCAGGTAGCGCTCATAGGAGAAATGCATCAGGGTCTGGTCGTTGACGAACATCACGAAGGTGGGGGGCTGCACGCCCTGCTGGGTGGCGTAGTAGATCTTGAGCCTGCGGCCGGAGGTGGCCGGCGGCTGCAGCGCCGCTTGAGCGTCGGCCAGTATGTCGTTCAGCAGGCCGGTGGTCACGCGCCGGGTGGCCTCGGCGTGGGCGGCGCGGACGGCCTCCAGCACCTTGTTCACCCGCTGGCCGGTGAGGGCGGAGATGAACAGCACCGGGGCGTAGGCCATGAACTTCAGGTTCTCGCGGACCTCTTTGACGAACTTGTCCATGGTCTTGGTGTCCTTTTCCACGGCGTCCCACTTGTTGATGACGATGATGGCGGCCTTGCCCTGCTCGTCCACGTAGCCGGCGATCTTGCTGTCCTGCTCGGTGACGCCCTGGGTGGCGTCGATCAGCATCAGCGCCACGTCGCAACGGTCGATGGCCGCCAGCGCCCGCACGATGGAGAAGCGCTCCAGGGACTGGTACTCAATGGCGCGCTTGCGGCGGATGCCCGCGGTGTCGATGATGACGAAGTCCTGGCCGTCGTCGGTGAAGCGGGTGTCGATGGCGTCCCGGGTGGTGCCCGCGATGTCCGAGACCATCACCCGGTCCTCGCCCAGGATGCGGTTCACCAGGCTGGACTTGCCCACGTTGGGCTTGCCCACCACGGCGATCTGGATTGCGCCGACGTCCTCCTCCGCGGCGTCGGGGTCCGGGAAGTGGCTGCACAGGGCCTCCAGCAGGTCGCCGAAGTTCAAAAGGTTCACGCTGGACACGCCGATGGGGTCACCGATGCCCAGGTTGTAGAACTCGTAGATGTTGTCCATGTGCTTGATGTTGTCGATCTTGTTGACCACCAGCATCACGGGCTTTCCGGACTTGCGCAGCATGTCCGCCACGTCCTCGTCGTCGGCGGTGAGGCCCGCCTTACCGTCCACGAAGAACAGGATCACGTCGCAGGTCTCGATGGCGATTTCTGCCTGGCGGCGCATCTGGGAAAGCAGCGGGTCGTCGCTGTTGGGGTCGATGCCGCCGGTGTCGATCAGGGTGAATTTGTAGTTCTGCCATTCGCAGTCGGCGTACACGCGGTCCCGGGTCACGCCGGGGGTGTCCTCCACGATGGCGATGCGCTTGCCCACCATCTGGTTGAAGAACGTGGACTTGCCGACGTTCGGCCTTCCGACGACGGCAACGAGGGGCTTGGACATATGATAAACCTCCAATTTCAAGCGAAGATGAACACAGATGAATTCAGAGTTCAG
>JAUMVG010000112.1 GCA_030530315.1 Clostridia bacterium
TGTCCCTCGCCTGTGGCTGGCTGCCACGAACATGGGGCAAATATATAGTAACAGGGGCGATTTCTGTGAAGTACAAGGGAACCTGTGATTCCCCGCTGGGGGAAATCCTGCTGGCGGCGGACGACGAGGGCCTGACGGGCCTGTGGTTCGCCGAGAATCAGCGTTACCTGGCCCAGGGCCTCTCCGGCGACGCCGAGGAACGCCCGTCGCCGTATTTTGACGAGGCGCGGCGCTGGCTGGAGATCTACTTCTCCGGCAGGGACCCGGGGTTCACGCCCACGCTGCACCTGGTGGGGTCGCCCTTCCGCAACCGCGTCGGGGAGCTTATGCTCAGGATCCCCTACGGCCACACGACGACCTATGGGGAACTGGCCCGGCAGCTGGCCCGGGAGCGCGGCGCAGAGCGCATGTCCAGCCAGGCGGTGGGCGGCGCGGTGGCCCGCAACCCGATCTCGCTGATCATCCCCTGCCACCGGGTCGTCGGGACCGACGGGAGCCTGACCGGCTATGGCGGCGGCATCGAGCGGAAGCAGGCGCTTCTGCGGCTGGAAGGCGGCTACGAGGACCGCTTCTTCGCGCCGAAGCCCCGCGCCGCAAAGTGACAGGGGCACAACAATCAAGAATGGCACGACAAACGGCGGCATGCGGTCATTCTGAGTGAAGCATCTTTCAAATATACACACTCCGGGAAAACGGGGCGATTCCGGGTCGGCGGGTTCCATTGGGGCCTGCCGACAACTTTTCACCATAGAACCGTTCAGACGACGGTGTAGCCCGCCGCCTCCAGCGCCGCGAGGGCGGGGGACAGGTTCTCAGCCTTGACGAGGATGTAGTCGGTGTTGTAGGTGGACACGGCGAAGATGCCGATGCCCTTTTCGGCGAGCGCCCCGGAGAGCCGGGCGAGTATGCCGGTCAGGGAGAAGTCCAGCACGCCCTGGACGCGGAAGGCCCGCCAGCCGTCCTCCCGGGCCAGGGTGGCCTCGGGGACGAGCTCCGTCCGGCAGACGAGGGAGAGCTCCTCGTCCGTCCTGCCGATGAAGCAGGGCTGAGAGGTCAGGTCGAAGCCCTCCAGGGAGGCGACCTTGCACACGGTCAGGCCGCAGTCCAACACTTTGAGTTCCATGAGGCATCCATCCTTGCTTGTGGTTTGGGACTGTCAAAACGCATTGCGCTGTATCATGCAGCCGCAGTGCCGCGCAGCCCCTGAGAAGCGATGAGTTCAAACAGCGAAAGGTACAGATTCTTCGCTTTGCTCAGAAAGACAACGGAGCGCAATCGCGTCATCCTGAGCGAAGCGAAGGATCTGAACAATACTATTACTGGCGACCCGGAAAACCTGCGGTTCTCCTGTTCATTATACCATGTCCCGGGACCGGCGGCAAGAAACAGGCGAAGGAAATGCCGAACGCCTTTCCTTCCATACGTTTTTACCCTCAAACCGACCCTGGAGATTGTGAACTCAACAAAAGGGTGTTATAATGGCCAAAGTGCGGGCAGGGCGGCGGCGCCCGGGCCCGCGGGAACCGCAAACACGCGCATGGAGGTCGTTTACCGATGTACAACCCCGAAGAGATGGGCTTTTCCACCAACCAGATTCACGCGGCAAGGCCGGAGCCCGTGGGCCCCGCGCCGCTGCAATCGCCGATCTATCAGACGTCCACCTATATCTTTGAAAGCACCCAGCAGGGCGCGGCCCGCTTCGCCCTGGAGGAGCCGGGCTATATCTACACCCGGCTGCACAACCCCAACGCCGATGAGGTCGCGGCCCGCATCGCGACCCTGGAGGGCGGCGAGGCCGGCATGCTCACCGGCTCCGGCATGGGCGCGATACTGTCCGTGTTCTGGAACTACCTGAAGGCCGGGGACCACATCCTGTCCGACAGCACGCTGTACGGCTGCACCTACGCCTTCCTGACCACCGGCGTCACCCGCTTCGGCGTGGAGGTCACCTTCGTGGACTTCAACGACCTGGAGGCCGTGCGCAAGGCTGTCCGGCCCAACACCCGCTTTGCCTACTGCGAGACGGCCACCAACCCCGACCTGAAGGTCATCGACATCGCCGCGATGTCCAAAACCGTGAAGGCGGCCAACCCGGACACGCTGGTGATGGTGGACAACACCTTCACCTCGTCCTACCTGGTCCAGCCGATCAAGCTGGGCGCGGACATCGTGGTGCACAGCGTGACCAAGTACCTGAACGGCCACGGCGACGTCATTGCCGGCGCGATCATCTCCACCGCCGAGCGCATCAAGGACATCACCTATTGCGGCCTGAAGTACATGACCGGCGCCTGCATCGGCCCCTTCGATTCCTTCCTGATCGGCCGCGGCCTCAAGACGCTGGACATCCGCATGGACCGCCACAGCGACAACGCCATGAAGGTGGCCCGGTTCCTGGAGGGCCATCCCGCCGTGCGCCGGGTGTGCTATCCCGGGCTGGAGTCCCACCCGCAGCACGAGCTGGCGGCGCGGGAGTTCCGCCCCGGCCGGTTCGGCGGAATCATGTCCTTTGAGCTCAAGTGCGACCGCGAGCGCACCAGCGAATTTGCCAACGGCCTGAAGCTGTGCACCCTGGCGGTGAGCCTGGGTGACGCCATCACGCTGATCGAGCATCCCGCCAGCATGACCCACAACACCTACACCATCGAGGAGCTGGCCGAGCTGGGCATCTCCGAATCGCTGCTGCGGCTGTCCGTGGGCCTGGAGGATCCCGACGACATCATCGCCGACTTGAAGCGGGAGCTGGACAAGATCGAGGTGGAAGCATGAGCGGCGCTGAGATTCGGGCGGAGCTGTTGAAGGTCACCCGCCGGGCCTACTTCCAGGACCACATGTTCGCTGCCACCAGCGGCAACCTGTCCGTGTACGACCGGCAGGCCGGGCACATGTACATCACCCCGGGCAGCTTTCCCTATGAGGACATGACCGAGGACGACATGATGGTCATCGACCTGGACGGCAACGTGCTGGAGGGGAAGCACAAGCCCTCCTCCGAGTGGAAGCTGCACGCGGCGATCTACCGCAATTTCGAAAATGTGTGCGCGGTGGTGCACACCCATTCGCCCTACGCCACGTCCTTTGCCATCAACCACATGAACATTCCCGTGGTGCTGTACGAGATCGCCTGGTTCCTCGGCGGGGACATCCCCGTTGCCGAGGGCGCGCTCCCCGGCAGCCCGGAGGTGGGGGAGAACTGCGTGAAGGTGCTGAAGGACCGCAACGGCTGCCTGATGGGCAACCACGGCGCGGTGGCCATGGGCGAGACCCTGGCCCAGGCCTACACCCGGGCGGTGTACATCGAGGACGCCGCCAAGGCCTACTCCCTGGCCCTGACCCACGGCCCCGTGAAGGTGGTGGAATCCGCCGAGGTGCGCCGCTTCCTGGGGAAAGAATGAGGGAGGACAAAAGAATAAAATAATCCGCCGCGGAAATCTTCCGCGGCGGTCCTGCGTTTTGGGGTCATGCCGCCTGCCGCTTGGCCTTGGCCTTGGCGTAGGCGTTGTAGAAGGCCATAGCGGCGATGGTGGCGATGTAGGGGATGCACTGCAGCAGCTGCTGGCGGATGGCCGTGCCCTGGAGGCTCTGGGCCAGGGCGGTGGTAAAGCCGAACAGCGCGCTGGAGATGATGGCGCCGAGGGGATGGCCCTTGCACAGGTTGTTGGCGGCCAGCGCCACGTAGCCTCGGGCGCCGGAGATGTCCTGGATGAACATGGCGTTGCGGCCCAGGGTCAGCAGGCAGCCGGCCAGGCCGATCATGCAGCCGGAGAGGGTCGTGGCCAGGATCTGGTATTTGGGCACGTTGATGCCCAGGCTGCTGGCGGCGCTCTGGTTGATGCCCAGGGCCCGCAGCCGGAAGCCGATGACCGTGCGGTACATGATGATGAACATCACGACGGCCAGCACAAAGGCCAGGTAGTCGATGACGGTCAGCGAGCTGAACATGGTGGACACGAAGGGAATGCGGCGGATGCCGGGCAGGTCCAGCTTGGTCAGGCCCTTCAGGTCGGAGGGGTTCACCGCGCCCTTGGTCTTGAACACCACCGACAGCAGGAAGGTGGTGAAGCCCCGGGCGAAGGTGTTCAGCGCCATGCCGACGATCATCGGCTGGCCCTTCAGCTTGACGATGAAGAAGGACATGATGAACGTCATGCCCATGGCCACCACCATGGCCACGGCGACGGACAGGAAGATGTTGCGCAGGAAGTAGTGGGTCAGGAAGGCGAAGAACGCGCTCATCAGCAGCGTGCCCTCCAGGGCGATATTGAACACCTGCACCTTGCTGCAGACGCCGGCGCAGAGGGCCACCAGCAGGATCGGGGTGATCTCGCGGAGGGTGGAATTGATGACCTGTGCCAGATAATTCATGCTTCGCTGCCTCCCTTCGCCTGCTTGCGACGGCGGTGATTGCCGGCGACGATGCGGATCATACGCGCGCTCATGAACAGCGTGATGATGCCCTCGATGATGTTGCAGACCTCCAGCGGAATGTCCATGTTCAGCATCATGGTGCTGCCGCCCACGGCCAGGCCCGCCAGCAGGATCGAGGCCGCCAGCGTGCCGAGGGGGTTCATGTTGGCCAGCAGCGCCGCCACCATGCCGGTCCAGGCGTAGCCGGTGGAGAAGATCATCTGGTCCACGTAGCGGCTCTTGCTGCCCATGGTCTCAAAGGCGCCGCCCAGGCCCGCCATCACGCCGGAGAGGATCATGACCAGGTACAGCATCTTCCGGGCGTTGATGCCGCCGTAGAGGGCGAAGCGGGGGTTCAGGCCGCCCATTCGGCTCTTGAAGCCGAAGCTGGTCTTCTTGAACAGGAACCAGGTGATCAGCACCGCCACGATAGCCAGCACGAAGCCCCAGTGCACCCAGCCCTTGGCGATGGGCGGCAGGATGGCCTCCGGGCCCAGCTTGCCGGTCTGGGCGTTCTGCATCTGGTAGACGTTGGCCTCCGGATCCCGCAGGGGGTAGTTGCACAGGTAGGCGGCGAAGTAGTTGGCGATGTAGTTCAGCATCAGCGTGGAGATGACGAAGGTGACGTCGAACTTCTCGAACAGCCAGCCAGAAAACATGGAGTACAATGCGCCCACCGCCGCCGCGGCGATCAGCGCCGCCGGGATGCGCAGGGCCGCCGGCAGGGGCAGGTAGTAGCCCGCCAGCGCCGCCGCCATGGCGCCCAGGATCATCTGGCCCTCGCCGCCCATGGCCTCGTAGCCGCTGCGCCAGGCGATGCACACCGCCAGGCCGCCCATGACGATGGGTGTAGCGCGCTTGAGGGTGTTCATCAGGTAGACCTGCTTGCCGAAGGCGCCGCGGATCATCTCTCCGTAGGCCAGCAGCGGGTTCTTGCCGATGACCAGTATGACCACCGCGCCCAGCAGGAAGCTGATCAGCACGGCGATCAGCGGCTGGGTGATGGTGTCCACCGCGGCCAGCAGCGTCTGCTTCCAGTTTCGCTCGTTATTCATGGTTGATCGTACCTCCCACCATCAGAAGCCCCAGGTGCTTGTCGTCCATGCTGCCGCGGGTGAACTCGCCCACGATCCTGCCCTCGAAGATCACGTAGATGCGGTCCGACAGGCTCATGATCTCCGTCAGCTCCGAGGAGACCAGCAGTATGGCGGAGCCCTGGTCGCGCCGCTGGAGCATGCGGCGGTGGATGGCCTCCATCGCGCCGATGTCGATGCCCCGGGTGGGCTCGCAGCAGATCAGCACCGGGGTGTTCAGGCTCATCTCCCGGGCGACGATCAGCTTCTGGGCGTTGCCGCCGGACAGCTCCCGCATCTTCTGGACGGGGGAGGAGGCCTTGACGTTGAATTCCCTGATCAGGCGCACGGCGTAGTCCCGGATGGCCTTGTGGTTGACGATGCCCCGCTTGCTGAAGGGCGTGTCGTCCTGGTGGACCATCAGCGTGTTTTCCTCCAGAGTGCCCTCCGTGGCGCTTCCCCAGACGTAGCGGTCCTCGCTGATGTGGGCCAGGCCCGCGTCGCGGATGGCCTTCACCGAGCGGTTGGTCACGTCCGTGCCCGCCACCAGCACCTGGCCGCCGGTGGAGCGGGTCAGGCCGGTGATGCACTGGATCAGCTCGCTCTGGCCGTTGCCGGAGACGCCCGCGATGCCCACGATCTCGCCCGCGTTCACATGCAGGCTGATGTCGGAGAGCACCTTGCGACCGTTTTCCACCAGGCAGAGGTCCCGGGTCTCCAGCAGGGTCTTCCCGGGGACGGGCGGGTCGATCTGATAGCTGGCCAGGGGATGGCCCACCATCAGCATCGCCAGCTCCTCCATGTCGGTCTCAGCGGCCATGCGCTCCGCCACGACCCTGCCCTGCCGCATGACGTACACGCGGTCGGACACGGCCATGACCTCCTGGAGCTTGTGGGTGATCAGCACGATGCTCTTGCCCGCCTTCGCCAGGCCCCGGATGGTGTCCAGCAGGGCCTCCACCTCCAGGGGCGTCAGCACGGCGCTGGGCTCATCGAAGATGATGATCTCCGCGTTCTGGTAGAGGATCTTCAAAATCTCCACCCGCTGCCGCAGGCCCACAGGACAGTCCGCGATGCGGGCCTTGGGGTCGATCTTCAGACCGTAGCGGTCCGACAGCTGCCGCACCGTCTCCACGGCCTTGTCCATGTCCATGAACAGGCCCTTGCGCAGCTCGTTCTTGAACACGATGTTCTCCGCCACCGTCATCTGCTCGAACAGCATGAAGTGCTGCTGGACCATGCCGATGCCCGCCGCCATGGCGTCCGAGGGGTTGTGGAAGTGCCGCGGCGCGCCGCCCACGATGATCTCGCCGGAGTCCGGCTTTTCCAGGCCGTACAGGATCTTCATGATCGTGGACTTGCCCGCGCCGTTTTCGCCGACGATGGACAGGATCTCCCCGGGGTTCAGGTGGAGGCTGACATCATCGTTGGCCACGACGGTGTCGTAGGTCTTGGTGATGTGCTTCATTTCGAAGATCATAGCTGGTGTTCGCTCCTTGAGAAATTGAGAATT
>JAUMVG010000003.1:0-54285 GCA_030530315.1 Clostridia bacterium
CCCTTCTCCCTTTTCCCTGTTCCCTCACAATAATATACCTTGACCCCTCACTTCTTCGCCTTCTCGTTCGTATCGATGGAGCTGCCGAACACGAAGAAGCGCTGGTAGAGGAACTCGGTCACGAAGTTCAGCACCATGTTCGCCGCTGTGGCCAGGTACTCGTTCCAGCCCAGGGCCATGGTGTACCAGTGCTCAAGCCCTGTGGACAGGGGCGTGAACACCAGGTAGAACGCCGCCACCTTCAGCATCGCCACGGGCACGTTGGCCGCGGACTTGAAGGTGAACTTCCGGTTCAGCGTGAAGTTCCACAGCAAGGACAGCACCAGCGCCAGCAAGTAGCTCAGCCAGTAGGGCAGCGCCAGCACCTCGTTGAGCAGCGCGAAGGCCCCCATTTCGATCAGGCCGGCGCTGATGGAGAAAAAGGTAAACTTGACGACCCGTATCCATTCCTTCACGGTTCTCGCCTCCGATCCATTTCACTCGCCGGTCCTCCGGCGCCCACGCTCAAGTCCTTTCCGTCTCCAGGTATGCCCGCAGCCGCCTGCCGGGCCTGCCGCCGAGCCTGCCGAAGATCAGCCCCTCGCACACCGCGCACACCGGCAGCGCCGCCAGGATGTCCACCACGGAGTGCTGCTTGACGAAGGCCGTGGAGATGGAGATCAGCACCGTCGAGGCGATCATCCACGCCTTCCAGCCCTTCGAGGAATACTCCGTCCGGCACCACACCGAGGCGATGCCCACGGAATAGGCCACGTGCAGCGAGGGGCAGACCCCGGTGGGCGTGTCAAAGGCGTAGATCTGCCCCATCACCCAGGTGAGGAAGTTGCTGCGCTCAAAGCTCGCGGGCCGCAGGTTCTGCACGCTGGGATAGAGTATGTAGGCGGTCATGGCCATGGCCTGGGTCAGCATGATGTACACCTGCAGCTGCTTGAAGCGGGGTATGTCGTACAGGAAGAAGTACAGCAGCGAGCTCACCAGCAGCACGTACCAGTAGCAGTACAGCACCGCGAAGCCCTCGCAGAAGGGGATCATGTCGTCCAGCGCGCAGTGGATCACGTGGCAGCGGGACTGGGGAATCAGGTTTTCCGTCAGGAAGTACAGCGCGAGATAGCCCAGCCACCCGGCCAGCAGCTTGACATGTCGGTATTCCGGCGCGTTCAGGTTCCAGGGGCGCAGCCCCCGGTAGTCCACGACGGGCTTCTTCACACTTTTTCCTCCTCCTTGGGCCTGCTGCGGGGATAGTCCCGCTTCGGTATGTTGCGATAGGGTACCACCGTGTGCTCCGGCAGCGCCATGGCCAGCGCCGTGATGGCCTCGACCATCGCCGAGGTGATGCGCTCCCGCTCCTCCTCGATGGGCTTGGTCGGGTCATAGGCCACGGGTTGGCCAAAGACCACCCTTCTCAGCCTCGGGGCGGTGTACATGGGCACGAATTGCAGCGCCTGGCCGGTGCGCCTGTGGTGCATCCGGGCGACGTTGACAAAGCCGTTCTGGAAGCGGCTGAGGATGTGGTTGCAGGGCGCGTCCTCCTCCGGGAAGATCACGATGCGGTTGCCCTCCTCCAGGCGCTTCAGCGTCTCCCGAAACGTCGTGTGGGCCCGCCGGTCCCGGTACACGCCGATGCAGCTGGCATTGCTGAACACGCACACGGAAACCGGCGCGATCAGCCGCGAGGCGATCCAGAACAGCCAGCGCACGCTCAGAGGCTTCTGGGACCAGAAGTCCCTGTAGGCGTAGCCGGGCACCTCCTTCAGGTGCATCATTTCCCCGGCGCACCAGGTGTAGTGTGGGTCGGGGACATACAGCTCCGCCACGATGGGGCCGTGGATCTGGGCATGGTTGCCCACGATGACGCAGGCGCCCTCGGGCAGGTTCTCCGTGCCCTCGAGGGTCGGCCTGGGATACACCAGCGCCACGCACCTGCGGATAATGCGAAACAGGAATTTTGAAACGCGTCCCATGGCGTCACACTTTCTTCGGCGGGGCCGGGAGCCGCTTCCTCCGCGGGCATTCGGCGCGATAAAGGCCGTCGGCGACGCGCCTGCCCGTGGCGGCAACGCCCCTCGGCAGCGCCATGCCGTTGCCCTTGATCGAGTTTCTCTTCACGCTTCATCCCGCCTTTCCCATACCGCGTTCTTCAATTATAGCAAAACAATTCGCGCCTTGTCCACCCCGAAATCCCTGTCAGAAGTATGGTTTTTTGTCAGTCGGGCGTCTGCTGGATGGCCGGTCCCGACAGGTTCCCGCCGATATGGGCGCAGTCGTTGAACAGCTCCAGCCTCGGGTGCACGTATTCGCCCTCGAGGACCGGAAAGTTCAGTATGATGATCGAGGTGAAGTCATAGGGCAGCACCGACAGCACGTAGGGCAGCGGCAGCGCCAACAGGTGCGCCAGAACGCAGCCGCCCGACCCGCCGTGGCTGAACAGCGCGATGGTCTCGTCCCGCCCGCCCTGGCACAAGAAGCGCGTGCCCTCGTGGCGATAGCCCCTCTCGGCCATGAAGCGGTCGAATTCCTCCGCGATCCGGTCGAAGTAGCGCCGGGTCGCGTTCTCCGCGAAATAGGGGTGCTCCCGCCAGCTCTCGCCGTAGAAGTCGAAGTCCTCCCGATCGATCATCCAGTCGCCCAGCGTCCAGGGATGGCCGCCCTCGGGTATGCACTCGCCGCCCCAGGAGATCTCGCGCATGTAGTCCAGCACGGTGACCGGCAGGCCCAGCCGGCGCGCCGTGTAGCCCGCCGTCTCGCTGGCCCGCCCGCAGGGCGAGGCGTAGATCTCGGAGATGCCCTCCCCCGCCAGCCGCTCCGCCGCCGCGGCGGCCTGCCGCCTGCCGGTATCGGTCAGGCAGTCGCGGACATAGTCCGGCTCTCCGTGGCGCACAAAAACGATCCTCAATGCCTTCACTCCCTTGGCCCGCAGGCGCTCCGTCGGTTGGCGCGTCCTCAATGGAAGTCGCCGCCCGGGAGCGCCCGCGGTCACCTGTATGTCAAATCCTCTTCTGTACGGTCAGCACGTTCCGCCCGTCGATCCGTTCATAGGCCATGCCGTCCATAATCTTCTTCACCATGAAGATGCCCAGTCCGCCCACGGCCCGCTCCTCGGCGGACAGCGTGACGTCCGGGTCCGCCTTCTCCAGGGGATTGTACGGCACGCCGCTGTCGATGAACGTGAGGCTGACCAGGCGCGAGGACTCGTCAAACCCCACCCGCACCGTCGCCTCTCCCGTACCCGGGACGTAGGCGTAGTGGGCGATGTTCCCAAACAGCTCGTCGATGGCGACGTCGATCTGCATCTGCGCGCGCATCGGGCAATCCAGCGCTTCGAGCTGTTCGTCCACGAAGGCCGTCGCCGCGGCGATGTTTTCGATCGTCGCGGCCAGCGTCAATTCCTTCATCGAACGGTTCCCTCCTTCCCCTCATTGCCGCGGCCGGGATTCCGAGGATAGGCCGCGGATGCCGCGCCGCCGGGGCGCGGCGCTCCCGCGCGGCTCCGGCAGGCATGAAAGATGGGGTTATTCGATCGTCAGGATGTCCGAGAAGCCGGTGACTTCAAAGACCTCCATCACCAGCTCGCTGACGTTGACGACCTTCATGCCGCCCCGCTTGCTCATCTGCTTCTGGGCGGACAGCAGCACGCGGAGCCCGGCGGAGGAGATGTAGTCCAGGCCGGCAAAGTCCATCGTCAGCGTCTCCACGCCGTCCAGCGCCTTGATCTCCTGCTCCAGCTCCGGCGCGGTGGTGGTGTCCAGCCGTCCCTCCACGGCGAGGGTCAGCGCGCTTCCGTTCAAAGTCTTATTGATCTTCATCCTCTTTTCCTCCATGCAGTTCTGCATTTGTTACGCGCGTCCGCGCCTTCCGAAGCCGGCCCGGCCGCATAATCCATTATTTTAAGATTACACCATTTTGGCCCATATTACAAGCCTTGTTCCCGCCAAAGCGGCATTTCATCTGAAAAACGCCATTTTCCGCCCTGCCGCGCCGCCGGGGAATTCCTACTTTATTTAGCGCGTTTTTTCTTGACACCCGCCCGCCGCTGCTTTATACTGTCTTTGAAATACAATCCGAAGGTTGAGCGAGGACGGAACAGGGGTGCAATTCCCCGACAGGGCCGCTGCTGTGACGGGCAGCGCCGATCCACATGCCATTGGGGCAACCTGAGAAGGCGGACCGGCGCGCTACGCCCCAAGTCAGAATACGGAATCGCTCGACGGCACGTCGACGCCCCCGGGCTTGGGGCGGTGCCGAAGGGAACGGCTGTGCGCCGTTCCTGAGCGCCGCGCGGCCTGTCCACGCGGCGCTTCGCCGTTTCCTCCTGATTTCATTTCAAAAGACAGGAAAAGGAGAAACAAACCATGAAAAAGCTGATCTGCACCCTGCTTGCGCTGGCGATGCTGCTGAGCGCCGCCGCCCTGGCCGAAGTCCCCACTGTGGACCGTGCGGGCAACGCCATTGCCATTCCCGAGACGACCGACAAGATCATCTCCCTGGCGCCCGCCACCACCGAGATTCTCGAGGCCATCGGCGCGAAGGACCGCATCATCGCCGTGGACACCCAGACACCCCTCTATGTGGCGGGCTTTGACGCCGTGCCCCAGTTCGACATGATGGCCCCGGACGTGGAGGCCATCGCTGCGCTGGAGCCGGACGTGGTGTTCACCTCCGGCATGAGCTACATCGACGGCGACCCCTACCACGCGCTGGTGGACATGGGCATCTGCGTGATCGAGATCCCCTCCAGCGCCAGCATCCAGGGCGTGGCGGACGACATCGTGTTCACCGCCGCCTGCGTCGGCCTCGAGGCTGAGGGCGAAGCCCTGGCCGCCGACATGCTCGCCCAGATCGATGAGCTGGCCGCCATCGGCGCCACCATCGAGGACAAGAAGACCGTGCTGTTCGAGATCTCCGCGCTGCCCTACATCTACAGCTGTGGCAAGGGCACCTTCATCGACGAGATGATCGCGCTGATCGGCGGCGAGAACGTGCTGGGCGACATGGAGGGCTGGGTCTCCGTCACCGAGGAGGACGCCGTCGCCTCCAACCCGGACGTCATCCTGACCAGCGTGAACTACATCGAGGACTCCGTGGGCGAGATCCTGGGCCGCTCCGGCTGGGAGAACGTGACCGCCGTCGCCAACCAGGACGTGTACTACATCGACAACGCCGCCAGCTCCCTGCCGGACCAGAACATCGTCAAGGCCATGATCGAGATGGCGCTGGCCCTCTATCCGGATGCCTACGCGGCCTACGCGGGCGTTGACGCCGCGGCCTGATCCCCATGAAGAAATCGATGCGCATGGCGCTGCTCCTGCTGCTTTCGCTGCTGGCGATCGCGGCGGGAGTGGCGCTGGGCAGCACCTCCATATCGCTGCCGGTGCAGCTGGCGGTGCTTTCCAACCGCATATTTGGCACGGCGCTGCCGGAGGGTCTTCCCTCGGTGACGCCGTCCATTTTATGGAATCTGCGCTTTCCCCGGGCGCTGATGGCCTTCGCCGTGGGGGCTTCCCTGGCGGCCAGCGGCACCGTGATGCAGTCCGTGCTGCGCAACCCGCTGGCCTCGTCCTACACATTGGGCGTGTCCTCTGGCGCCTCGCTGCTGGCGGCGCTGGTGATCGTCACCGGCTTCAATGTGCTGGGCCGGTACACGCTGCCCCTCTCCGGCTTCATCGGCGGATTGGGCACCGTGTTCATCGCCATGTCCCTGGCGCTGCACTTCGACCGGACGCTGGAGAACCAGACGGTCATACTGGTGGGCATGGTGCTGTCGCTGTTCGTCAACGCCCTGCTGACGCTGGTCACGGCGCTTTCCGCCGACCGGCTGGCCCGGCTGATCTACTGGCAGATGGGCAGCTTCTCCGGCTCCACCTGGGAAAACGTGGCGCTGCAATTCGCCGTGCTCATCATCTGCGTGGCGGCGCTGACCCGCTACGCCCGGGAGATGGACCTGATGACCTTCGGCGAGGAGCAGGCCCTGTCCGCGGGCGTTGATTTGAAGCGGGTCAAGCTGATCCTGATCGGCATCTCCGCGCTGCTCACCGGCACGGCGGTGTCGCTGGTGGGCGTGATCGGGTTCGTGGACCTGATCGCCCCCCACGCGGTGCGCCGCTTCTTCGGCTCCAACCACCGGCTGGTGGTGCCCGCCAGCGCCCTGTTCGGCGGGCTGCTGATGGTGCTGGCCGACCTGGCCAGCCGCACGTTGCTGGCGCCCCAGGAGCTGCCCGTGGGCGCGGTGACGGCGCTGATCGGTGCGCCGTTCTTCGCCTACATCTATTTCCGCAGAAAGCGGGGTGGCCTGTGATGCTGAGGCTTGAAAACCTGCGGGCGGGCTACGCCGGGCGGGAGGTGCTCCACGGCATCACCGCCGAATTCGAGACCGGCGCCAACTACTGCGTGCTCGGGCCCAACGGCTGCGGCAAGACCACGCTGGTGCGCGCCGTCGCCGGGCTGATCGACTCCACCGGCGTCGTCGAGATCGACGGCGCGCCGCTTCGCAGCCTCAAGCGGCGGGACATCGCCACGAAGCTGGCGGTGATGAGCCAGGTGTCGGCGCTGTACTTCCCCTACACCGTGTACGACACGGTAATGCTGGGCCGCTACCCCCAGATGAGCCGCCGCCTGTTCGGCCGGGTGACCGGCGAGGATCGGGACAAGGTGGAGCAGTGCCTCGCCTCCGTGGGGCTTGAGGACCTGCGGGACCGCCGCATCGACGAGCTGTCCGGCGGCCAGCGGCAGCGGGTGTTCCTGGCCCAGACGCTGGCCCAGGACCCGGAGGTCATACTGCTGGACGAGCCCACCAACCACCTGGACATCCGCCACCAGATCGAGCTGATCGACTACCTGCACCGCTGGACCGCCTCCGGCGAGCACTCGGTGATCGGCGTGCTCCACGACATCAACCTGGCCCTGCGGCTGACGGACCGGGTGCTGCTGATGCGGGAGGGGCGCATCGTCGCCCAGGGCCGCTTCTCCGAGATCGCCGACGCCGCGCTGCTGCGGGAGGTCTACGACACGGACATCGCTGGCTTCATGCGGGATTCCTTTGACATCTGGAGGGACTTGAAATGAGCGTCTACCACAGCCCCTACGAGGCTTACCCCTTCCTGTGCGACCCGGACGGCGACCTGCGCTGCGACTTCGAGATCATGACCGACCGGCTCGCCTCCGGTATCGGCCGGCTGGCGGCGACGGTGCCGGAGCGCCGGGAGGAACTCCTGCGCGTGGACGCGCTGGTCTACCACGCCAACCCCACCCTGCGCACCTTCTTCAGCGTCACGGACGAGGAGATCGCCTGGCTCGGGGAGCGCGTGGCCGCGCTGAAGGAAGAGACCCGCGGCCTCTGCGAGCGCTTCGTGCTGCCCGCCGGGACGCCCCGGGCCTGCGCCGCCCACCTGCTGCGGGTGGACTGCAAGGCGCTGGTCCGGCTGATCTACCGCCACTGCCAGCGCACCGGCGAGGGCTGCGAGGCGCTGATCGACCTGGTCAGCCTGTGCTCCGAGTACTTCTTCCTGCTGGCGCTGTGGCTGAACCACGCCGGCGGCTTTGAGGAGATCCCCTTCCACAGCCGCAACTACCCCGCCCCGAAGGGCTGACACCGCCATGCTGATATCCACGAACATCACCAATACGGACATGGACCTGGCCCGCTACCGGGACGCCGACGACCTGCGCCGTTTCCTGGACGAATTTGGCCTCGACTGCCTGGAGCTGATGCCCATGGCCGGCTGCTGGGAGCTGTATCACCTGCCCCCGGAGCGGATCACCGGGGTCCACCTGCCCTTCTACACCAGCTGGCTGGACCTCTGGCGGGGCGACGAGGCGGCGCTGCTGCGGGAGTACGGCGCCTGGGAAAACGTCCGCGCCGTGTTCGGCGGGGAGGATCGCGGCTGCGTGCTGGACATGCTGCGCGCCGCGTTGGACTTCGCGAAGGCCCTCGGCGCGCGGTACGTGGTGCTCCACGTGTCCAACGTGACCGTGGACGAGTGCCTGTCGGACCGCATGGAGCATACCGACGAGGCGGTCTGCACCGCCACGGCGGAGCTGATCAACCGGCTCACGGAGGGCCGCGACGATCCCTTCGACTTCCTGGTGGAAAACCTGTGGTGGCCCGGCCTGACGCTGACCCGCCCCGAGGTCACCCGGGAGCTGATGGAGGCCATCCGCGCCCCGCGCAAGGGCATCATGCTGGACACCGGCCACCTGATGCACACCTGCCGGAACCTCGCCACTCAGGAGGCGGCCGTGGACTACATCCTCCGGCAGCTGGACGCCCACGGGAGCGCCGCCGGCTGGATTCGCGGCATGCATCTGCACCAGAGCCTCACCGGGGCCTGGGTGCGCGAGGCGCTGCAAAGCGGCCTGGACCGCACGGGCGACTACTGGACCCGCTTCGGCCACGCCATGGAGTACGTGCTGGGCGTGGACCGGCACCGCCCCTTCGACTCCCCCGCCGCCCGGCGGCTGGTGGAGCGCGTCGCGCCGCGATACCTGACCCATGAATTCATCACCGAGAGCCGCGCCGACCACGAGGACTTCCTCCGGCGGCAGTTGGCCGCGCTGGGCTTTCCGTCGAAGCGCTGACCCGGAGCATCCGTTGAAGCGTTCAGCGCGCCCGGCAGGCCCCCTTGTCTCAACGCCCCCTCAAATGCGGGCCTATACCGGTCTGTCCACGCCCTGGCAAACCATCGCGGCGCATTTCATCCAGCGCCGCTTTTTTGCGTCCGGGCGAGCTTTGTAAAGGCCGGGTGCCGTTCGTTAACAATTTGTTTCCAATTCTGTCTTGGAGATATCCATATTCCCTCCGTGATTTTTGTGTTAACTTAACGTTCATGGTGTAATATATTGAGCCATAGGGACGTGTTTTTCGGTCACAATCCGACCGAATGCGCCCCATAACAGCCCGACAGGGGTGAAATCGCTATGAATACCAAGAAACTGGCCTGCGTCATCGCGGCAATATTGCTGCTGTGCGGGCTCATCCCGGCGATGGCGGCGTCCATATCCGTCGTGACCAACGCCAGCACCGAGGTCTATCCCTCCGAGTCCCTCTCCGGCACGTCTGTGTCCATTCCGAAGGGCGTCTCGATGACCCTCAAAGACTATTCGGACAATTGGGGCAAGGTGACCTACAAGGGCAGGACGGGCTACATCGCCCTGCGCGCCCTGAACCTGAAGAACCCCGTCAAGGCCTACGTCAGCGAGGACGCGCCCCTGTACGGCGAGGATGGCTCCGGCGTCCTTGGCAAGCTGGACAAGGGCACCCAGGTGTACGTGCTGGGCATGGAGGGCGACTACGCCCGCGTGAGCAACGGCTCGAGGACCGGCGGCTACGTCGTCAGGACCGCGCTCACCACCCGTCCCCAGAGCCTGCTGGCCGCCTCCTCCGACGCCGCCGCAAACTCCCCCATCGAGCACGCGATCTACGTGGCCCAGAGCCTGCTGGGAAGGCCCTACGCCTTCTTCTCCGAGCCGCCGAAGAGCTTCAACTGCGCCTCCTTCGTGGAGCTGTGCTACAACAGCGCCCAGGCGAGCCGGGTCAAGAGCACCCTGGCCGGGCAGGTGCACGACGATCGCTACAAGAAGATCTCCTCCATCTCCGACCTGAAGCGCGGCGACCTGGTGTGCTTCAACTTCAAGGACAGCTCGGACATCTACGGCCACGTGGGCATCTACCTGGGCTACGGCTACTTCGTCCACGCCTCCTCGACGGACAAGAAGGTCACCGTCAGCAAGCTGAGCTCCGGCAGCTACAAGAAGTCCTTCAGCTGGGGCCGCAGGATCTTCGACTCGTAAAACCAGGGCGACATAAGCGCAGCTCCACAGGTTTTCCGCCTGTGGAGCTGCGCTTATTTGTATACTTTTCTTTCAGTTGATGCCCTCCAGGGCTTCGCCGTTCACGTACAGCGTATAGCCGTTGCCGATGACGTTTGCCGCGTCGCCGCTGAACTCGGTGATCCAGGTGTCGGCGGTCAGCGTCCATGTGCTGGTCTCGTCCAGCGCGACGGTCACGGCGCCCACCTCGGTGGAGACGGTGTCGCCCTTGCTGTTGACGATCTCGCCGCTGATGGTTCCCTCAAAGGAGGAGCCCTCGGTGAGGTTCAGCGTCAGCGTGGAGTTGTCGCCCACCAGGATCGTGCCGGCCAGGCTCTGCCCCACCGCGTTCAGCTCGGCGATGTTGGAAGCGCCGTTCCAGCCATCGTCGCAGACGGAGAGCAGGATGTTCCCGGCGTCCTCGTTGATCAGTTCGACGCCCGCCAGGGTGATCACCGCGTGGGTGTTGGTGACGTGGAACATGTGGCCGTTCCTGCTGGTCAGGCTGCCGCCGGTCATCGTGAAGGACGAGGTGCCGCTGTCGGCGTCGCCGGACATGGACTGGTAGATCATGATGGTGTCTAGGAACGTGGCGTTGCCGTTCATCTGGGTGTTGTTGGCGGTCAGGTCACAATTCTCCAGCGTGATGGAGTTCATGCCCTCGATGCACACGCCCTCGGACAGGTTGCTGGTCAGGGTGGCATTGGAGACGGTGATGTCCGCCGTGGAGTAGATGGCCGGGGAGCCGAGGCCGTTTGAGGTGTAGCTGCCGCCGTCCACCACCACGGTTCCGCCGCCGCGATCGGTGCGGATGGCCGCGGAGGAGCGCCCGGAGGTCTCCACCGTCAGGTTGGTGGCATAGGTCGCGCCGCCGCCGGTGGTCATGATGCCGCCGGAGCCGTCGCCAGTGGTGGTGATGGTGGAATCGGAGATGATCACCGTGGTGCCGTCGCCCGCCGCGCCGTTCTGGCCGCCGTTGCCGCCGTAGCTGAACACGCCGTTGGCGCCGTCGGCGTCTGAGGTGATGGTCGCGCCGCTGATCGTGGTGGTGGAGCCGCCCATCACCAGCAGCGCCGCGTTCAGGCCGTAGAAGTTGCAGTTGTCGCCACCGTCGGAATCGCCGGTCTTGGACACGGTGATGCCGGTGAGGGTGACGTACTCGTCGGTATCGACGATCAGCGCGCTCTCGTCGGCGGTATCGGAGGCATAGGTTCCGTCCACCGCGTCCGTGGCCTCGGTGATCTCCGTCGCCGCGGCGTACTCGAAGTCAGCCGATCCTCCGCCAAAGCCACCGCCGGGAGCGCCACCGGGTGCACCACCGGGTGCGGACCCTCCGCCGGGGCCGCCCATGCCCTCAGGGCCGCCCTCGGGAGGATTCCCCATGCTTTCGGAGCCGTTCTCCGCGAAGGCGCTCACGGTCAGCATCGTTGCCATTGCGAGGATCAAAAACATTGCGATAATACGGTTTTTCATTTTATTCACCCTCCTGAAAGGTTCTGTTTGCTTTCCTCTTGACGGGATAGATGATACCGCCCGAGGCTTAAACGAACCTTGAAGGATTTATGTTTTTCTTTTTTCACAGCCAAGCAGAAGGGCGGGCGCCTCCAAAATGAGGCCGCCCGCCCTTGCGATGCTCTTGTCGTCGCCTTGCCGATGCCGCCTCCGGCGTCACTTACACAGCTCGGCCACGACGGCGCTGATGGCCTTGCCGTCCGCCTTGCCCTTCAGCGCGGGCATGACGGCCTTCATGATCTGGCCCTTGTTCTTCGAGGCGAGGACCTCGGCAAAGTTCCCCTCGAGGAACTGTCGGATCTCGTCCTCGGACATCATCTTCGGCGCGTATTCGCAGATCACGTCGTAGTTGTACTGGTATTCCGCCTTCAGGTCCGCGCGCTCGTCCGGGCAGCTGTCCAGCTGTTCCTTGGCGGTCTTCTTCGACTTCAAAATGACCTGGTCCACCAATTCCTCGCCGATGTCCTCCCGGGTGCCCGCGTCGATCGCGGCCTTCTTCACGTCGGCGATCAGGTTGGAGATCACCGCCTTGCGCGCCTTGTCCCGGGCTTTCATGGCGGCGACCATGTCATTGTGCAGGGTTTCAAACGTCATGGTTACATCCTTCCTTTGCGTTTCGTTTGGATCATTATACTACGTTTTCCGCCTTAAAACAAGGGCGGCGCGCCGGCTGCGGGGGGATCCGCGCGGGTTGTCATTTCCCCGGAAATGTGCTATACTTGTGTGGCTGTAATCAACCGCTGAGATTTACCCATACCGAAAGGAAGGATACATCATGAAGGCCAAGACGAAGGTCATCATCGCCATCGTCGTCATACTCGCCCTGATTCTCACGGGCGTCATCGTCTACTGGGAGATCACCCACGGCAACCGCCGCCTGATCGACACGAAGAACCGCTTCGACCGGGCCGTCGTCGCCCTGCCCAACGGCGAAGTCGTGGAGGGCAAGCTGTCCTCCTGGCTGGACTTCACCAACTCCGACGTGGTGCAGGTCACCATCAACGGCAAAACCTACCTCACCCACTACGCCAACGTCTGCCTGATCGACGATTAAAGTACAGTCTTCCCGAAAAGGAAAACCCGGCGGCGGGGTCCCTCCCATCCTGTGCGATGGCAGGCTCCCGCCGCCGGGTCGTTTTGGCCATTTCAGGCAAGGCGCCTCGGTTTTCGAGGCGGCCATCGCGTTTCATTCCCCAGGCGGTTGATTGTATTGCCAGATTTCCTTGAACGACACGAGCCCGTTCGGGCCGGGGCCCTCAAAGCCCCAGCGCGAAGCCCGCGCCGATGCCCAGGGCGGCGGACAGTCCGATGATCAGTATGGGGTGCTTCTTCCTGAAGGCCAGCACCGCCGACAGCAGGAAGATGGCCGCGCTGGCCAGCAGGGGCAGCCATCCCTCGCTCGCGGCGCGGGTAAACACGCCCCTGCCGAGGGAGAGCAGCGCCGCGGCGATCAGGCCGACGACCGCCGGCCGAAGCCCGATCATCGCGCCCTCGACGATCCGGCTGCGTTTGAAGCGCTCGTAAAACCGCGCCACGGCCAGGATCACCAGAAACGAGGGCAGCACCACGCCCAGCGTGGCGCAGACCGCTCCGCCGATGCCCGCCGTGACCCGCCCCACGTAGGTGGAGATGTTCACCGCGAAGGGCCCCGGCGTGCTCTCGCTGACGGCGATGAAGTTGACGATCTCCTCCGCGCTCAGCCAGCCGTGGGCCAGCACCTCGGACTGGATCAGCGGCAGCATGGCATAGCCGCCGCCGAAGGTGAACAGGCCGGTCTTGAAGAAGGACCAGAAGAGTTCAAGAAAGATCATGACCTCACCCACCCCATCTGCCTCGCGAGGATGCCCAGCACCGCGCAGGCCAGGATTACGGCGATCGCGCCGGCGTTCAACAGCGCCACGGCGGCGAAGGCCAGCGCCATGACCGCACAGGCGAACACGCTCTTTTTGCACTGCCTGAACAGCGTGACGAGCGCCTTCAGGATCAGCGCCAGCACCCCCGCGCGGATGCCCCAAAAGGCATACCGCACCGCCCGGAGGCTCTCAAAGGCCTCCAGCGCATAGGAGATCGCCGTGATGATGAGAAAGGACGGCAGCACCACGCCCAGCGTGGCGCAGAGTGCGCCCTTCAGGCCGCCCACGCGCCGGCCGATGAAGGTAGCCGCGTTGATGGCGATGGGACCCGGCGTGGACTCCGCGATGGCGACCACGTCCAGTATGTCCGCCTCGCTGACCCAGCGGCGGTTTTCCACGACCTCCCGCTGGATCAGCGGGATCATGGCGTAGCCGCCGCCAAAGGTAAAGGCCCCGATCTTCAAAAAGGTGAGGAACAGCTGTCCCGGCGTCCCCGACGCCTTACTCTCGCGCATAGGCGCACTCTCCCCCTCCACATTATGGGCGGCCTCCCGGCCGGCACAAGCCATCAGTACTCGATCTCGTCGAAGCGCTCCACCGGCAGCGCCTCCTCGCACATGGCAGCCAGCCTGGGCAGTATGGAGGTAAAATGCCCCGTCTCGCCGTGGGCGTTGATGGCATCCCAATCCCGCCAGCACTCGATGAAGGCCAGCAGCCTGGGGTTCTCCTCACTCACGTTCAGCGTGTAGTAGACGTTCCCGGCATCCTGACGGGACTTCTCCACCAGTTCCCGGGCGGTCTGCTTGAATTCCTCGACCCTGTTCTCGCGGACCAGCATCTTCGCGACGATCTTGATCATGCGCGTCACATCCCCCTCTCTCTTCGCGGCGCGAAGCCGCGCCTGCCTCCATTATACCGCACCCGATGCGCGGTGGCAAGGGCGAATGCCCGGGCATGACAAACCTCTTCCGCCGCCGGGGCTTTGAAGGGCAGATAGCTCGCCATGCTCTTGCATTCTGACGCGGGAGGCGTATAATAGATCTATCACAGCGAATTCGGAAGTGGAGGGAGCGCGATGAACCAGCACGCGGACAGGGCGAAGGCGCTGTTTTATGAGGGCTATAACTGCGCGCAGTCGGTGTTCTGCGCCTTTTCTGACGTGACCGGGCTCGACCTCGAGACCTCGGCCCGGCTCGCTTCCTCCTTCGGCGGCGGCCTGGGGCGGCTTCGGGAGGTCTGCGGAACGGTCAGCGCG
The DNA here is from genome assembly GCA_030530315.1 of Clostridia bacterium. Lineage (GTDB taxonomy): Bacteria > Bacillota > Clostridia > Christensenellales > Aristaeellaceae > UBA2862. The sequence goes on from JAUMVG010000003.1 coordinate 14,422, forward strand.
GCGTCGATGGTGCTGGGCATGGTCCTGGGCTATTCCGACCCGAAGGACCCGGAGGCCAAGAAGGCGCACTACGCCCGTGTGCGGGATTTCGCCGGGCGCTTCCGCCAGGCGGAGGGCTCCATCATCTGCCGGGAGCTGCTGGCGAAGGCGGGCGTCGACGCGAAATCCGCCGCGCCGGGCGGTGTCCCCGAGGCCCGCACCGCCGAATACTACAAAAAACGCCCCTGCCCGGAGCTCGCCTGGCAGGCGGCGCACATACTGGACCAGATGCTGGAGGAGGCGCGGGACTGAAGCCGCGCCTTAATTCGTTGAAAATCTTTGGTTTTTCAACGAGTAGGGAGAACGCGAAAATTCGCGCCTTGCGACACGAATTTTCTGACTGGCAGGAACCCATTTTTCTCCACAAACGCAAGCGAAGGCATTTTCCCCAAAGGGAAAAATGGTCGCTTTGCGACTGGATTTGACACATCTTTCAGATGTGGCAAATCCACCTTTGTTCCCGAAAAATGCAGCGTTGACGTACATGCCGCCAACGCTGATTGGAAATGGGGAGGTTTGCGAACCTCCCCATGCCCCTCCGGAGTTTGTCAAGAGTTTGAGGCGCGGGACTGAGTCCGCGCCTCCTCATATTATAATCAGACAGTTTCCCGGCTCACCCCGCTGTGCCGCCTGAAATCCCGGGGAGACACGCCGGTCAGGTCGCGGAAGACCTTGCTGAAATAGCTGGAGCTGGCAAAGCCGCAGTCCGCGCCGATCTCGGTGACGCTCCTGTCCGTCTCAATCAGCAGCCGCGCGGCGCAGTTCACGCGGTGCTGGAGCACGTACAGCGTCGGCGTCGTGCCCAGCACCTGGCGGAAGGCGCGAAAGGCCTCGCGGCGGCTGATGCTGGCCGAGGCGGCGATGTCCTCCACGTCGATGGGATCAGCGCTGTGGGCGTGGATAAAGGCGAGCATGGTCTTCACGCGCGCTGCCGCGGTGTCCGTGACCGGCGCGCTCTCCTCCCGCAGCTCGGGCTCGATCAGCGCGAACAGCCGTGCCCACAGTCCGGCGATGCAGCGCAGCAGCTCCAGCTCGTAGCAGGGCGGCTCCTTCTCGGCGACGGCAAACAGCGCGGCCATCTGATCCAGCACCGCACCCTGCCCGGGAACCTCCCGGGACAGCCGAACCGCCTCGATCCGCCGGCACTTCTCCACCGGGGCGACGTACCTGCCGAGGATGCTGTCCGCGGCGCCCAGCATTCCCGCATTGAACTGTAGGACGCGGTACTTCGCGTCGGTGGCTCCCGACGCCATGCGCACCATGTGCAGCACGTTGGCGTTGATGAAATACCCGTCGCCGGCTCGGGCGGTCAGTGTGCCCTTGGGCGTGCAGCACTCCACCTCGCCCTCCACGACGAAGCTGAACTCCACGAACTCGTGCCAGTGCCACTTGGCGCAGTTGTTCACGTACTCGATGACGTTCAGCTCCTGGGCGGAGAAGGGAAGGTCGCCCGCGCCGCTGCGAAGGGATTCCCGCAGGTTGTCCGTCACGGAAAACTCGCTGACGTAGTGGATCATGATTCATTCTCCTCCCGTCGATTGGCACGATATTTAAAGTATTTGGCGCTCCGGTGATTGTTTCTGCGCTTCTGATGCGCTATACTTGAACCATCAAAGAGAGCACATCAACCGCCGACCGATTCCATTATATCACGTCAGCGACAGAAACGGGAGGGCAAAAATATGAAGCTTTACAACATTCCCAGCGCCGGCAAGTTCCTTCGAAAGATCGCAGCCTGCAAGGGCGAGGCCCGCTGCGTGCAGCCCGACGGCAAGGTGACCGACCTGAAGTCCATGGCGCAATTTTTAATCCGCTCCGGCATGGCCGACCAGCTGGGCGGCATCCGCGAGATCGACGTGCGGCTGGAGGACCAGTCCGACGCCGTCATGCTGATGAACTTCGCCGCGCAGATGAACTGCCAGGGCCGGGTCGCGTGATCCGCCGAATCAAGCACACAATACCCAATAGACAAGGCTGCCTCGAATGATCCCGGGAGATCATTTGAGGCAGTCTTCATTTTACCGCTGGTTTCCCGCCAGAGCAGCCGCCGCGGAAGCGTCACTCCTTCGGACCGTTCATCACGACGTTGACGTAGTTGTACGGGATCTCGATGCCATTGTCGTCGAGGGCCTGCTTGACGCGGGTGTTGATGTCGCTCTTGACCACCTCGGTGGGCGTCGTCGGCTCATAGTAGACCGTGGTCGCCATCACGAGGCTGCTGTCGGCATACTGGATGAAGTAGACCGGTCCGTACCCCGCGCCGTCCTTCCCGGGCTTTCCCGGAATGGAGTAGGGGCTTTCCTCCACGGCATGGCCGATCACAGCCATCGCCTGCTTTGGATCGGTGTCATAGGCGACGCCAAAGCGCATGTGCACGGAGCGGACCCGCATCTGGTAGCTCATGTTGGTGATCTTCATGCCGTTCAGCTTGCTGTTGGGAATGACGCGCACCACCGTGTCGATGTCCTGGAGGGTGACGTGCCGCAGGGTGATGTCCTTGACGATGCCCGCCGAGCCGTCCTCCAGCTCGATGCGGTCGCCAATATTGAAGGGCTTGGTGACGCTGATCATCAGCCCGCAGATCATGTCCGCGATGACCGGCTGTGCCGCGAAGCCCGCGATGGCCGCGATGACCGTGGTCCCCTGGAACAGCACCCGCCCGAAGGACTGGGTCAGCGGCGAGCTCATGATGACCCACTGCACCGCCAGGAAGATGACGATGAAGCGCACGGCGCTCTCCACGTAGCGCAGGTTGATGTTATTCCGCATCTGGGTCATCCGCTTCGAGGCCTTTCGCTCCAGCCGCAGCAGCAGAGTCACCACGGCGGTGGTGGCCGCCACGGTGAAGATCAGCTTCAGAACCTCCCACGTGGTGGGGTGGGCCTGGAAAAAGGCGTCCACAGTTGCCATTGACATCTCTCCCGTTCGTATCGTTTTCGCCCTGGTATGTCCGCCTCCCCGGCGGCGGTTACGCCGCCTGCCGCAGTATCAGCGTCAGGTTGTTCAAGTTCATGGAGTAGGTGTAGCGCGCCTCGTCCGCCATGCGCATGGCCAGGCGGATGCCCACGCTTTCATCCGGCGCCCCCGCTTCGGAGACGTGGCTGACCGGGTCGAAGGCAAAGCAGTCGTCCCGGAAGCGCAGCGTCCAGTGTCCGTTTTTGACCTGCAGGCGTATGGAGAGGTTGCTGCGTCCGTCCGGCGCGAAGCCGTGGGCGACGATGTTGGTGCCCATCTCCTCGACGCACAGCGCCAGGTGGGCAGCGAGGCGCTCGCCGCCGCCGTGGGCGCGGCAGAAGTCCGCCGCGGACCGCGAGAACTCCATGACTCCGTCCAGATCCCGCAGGTTCGCCTCGAGGCGGTCCGACTCCGGCACGCCAAAGCTGTCCCGCAGCAGCAGCACGTCCTCCGCCCGGAGGGTGACCCGCCGCTTTTCGAGCCACACACAGGCGAGGATGCCCAGCGTCGTCAGCGCCTCGGCGGCCAGGAAGAGGAACCAGGCGCCGTTCACGCCCGCGATCCTGCTGAACGCCAGCGCGGCGAGGATCGGCAGGACGGCGTTGTCCAGCACGGAGATGGCCTCCATGCGGTGGACTCTGCCGGTGCCCTGGTAGCTGCTTCTCAGCACATTGGTCAGGCAGCAGAAGGCCAGTCCGGTCGAGAAGGTGCGCAGGCCGCGCGCCGCCATGGCCTGGCTCTCGCCGGCATAGGGAATAAACAGCCGCACCAGCGGGTTCGCAAAGGCCAGCAGCAAGCCCATGACCACGACGCCGAGCGCGATGGCGGCGCGGCTGAGCAGGCGCAGCAGCTCGGACAGCGCCGAGCGGTCCTCCTCGTTGTAGAACACGCCGGAGAGGGTCAGCGCCACGCCGCCGGAGCCGGTGCTGATGCAGTTGCTGGCGTTGATGAGGGTATTGACGACCGAGAAGGCCGCCACCGCCGCCTTGCCGCCGGCATCCAGCAGGATGCGGTTGACGGCGAAGATCAGCGCCACCGACGACGCCATGCCGAACACGGTGGGCACGCCGCCCGCGAGCAGCTCCCGGATCTTCGCCCAGCGAATCTGCTTCGCTGAGAAGGCAAACACGCACTTCTTTGACAGGAAGTAGCCGCCGCCGATGAGCATGGCGATGTAATAGCTGAGGGCCGAGGCCAGGCCCATGCCGAACATGCCGCCGTGGAACACCAGCACGTTCAGCAGGTCGAGGCCCACGTCCGCCACCGTCATACCCAGCACCGCGGCGATCAGCAGATTGCTCTGCCCCGCCATTTGCAGGAACGGCACCAGGATCAGCGCGCCCATCGATGCCGGTGCGCCGATGCTGAAGCCCGCCATGTAGCGGCTGGTATCCTCCAGCAGCGCGGGCTCATTGGCGCCCAGCAGCCGGGAGACGGGCACGCGGAACAGCAGTGCCAGCAGTGTGAAGGCCAGGGAGAAGACCGCCGCGACGGCCACCGCGGAGGAGTAGCCGGCGTTGGTCTCCTCGCGGTCGCCCCTGCCCAGGGACTTTCCGCAGGCCACCTGGACGCCGGCGCACAGCATGCTGCCCACCGCGCCGATGATCAGCAGTACCGGGTTCGCGAGCCCGTAGGCGGTCAGGGCGCGCTCCCCCAGGAACCGCCCGATCATGATGTTGTCGATCAGCAGGCACAGGGATACCGTCAGTGCCGATAGGATTTGTGCGGTCAGCATCTGCCGCACCAATCTCTTGATCATACGCGTGCCTCCGTCGGTCGCTTATCGCTTGTCCTTGTCGATGAATTCCAGGGTGATGGTCGCCAGGGCTGCAAAGGCCAGGATGAACAGGGCCAGGTGCAGCCAATAGCGGGTGATGTTGTCCTCCGTGTACTCGTAGTCGGCCACATAGCTCGCCTGGGCGGCCTTCTCTTCGAGGAACGTCTTGACGTTTTCCTCCCCCACGATGTCCAGCAGCTTGCCCAGCGTGGTGCTGAAGGTGTAGGAGGCGTCCCGATGGGCCTGCACGTCCGGGTTGGCAGCCGCGAGGTCCACGATCTCGCCCACGGTCGTCGTGCCGCCCAGCCGCACATCGCCGTACTTTTCCAGGATGCCCGCCAGGTCCACGGCGTCCAGCACGTCGCCCACGGTGGTCAGGTGGGTGATCTTCCGCTCCAGCAGCGGCTTGAACTCCTCGATGTCGCCCAGCAGGTTCAGGATGTCGCCCACGGCGGCATCCGTATTGGGAATCCGGGTGTCGCGCAGCGCCGCGAATTCCTCATCTTCCCGGAGCAGGGTCACCACGTCGCCCACGGTGACATCCTCAAGCAGGTGCTCCTCGCGCAGCTTCGCGTAGGACGCGGAGCCCTCCAGCGCCTGCTTCACCTCGTCCAGGGTGAACGTCCCGCCGATCTCGGCGGCGCGGATCTCGGCGATGGTGGGGTTGTCCTGGTTGGTCAACAGGTCCAGCGCGTCGCCCACGCTCACGGTGGCGCTGATCTCATTGTCCCGCATCTTCCCGATCATGTTGGAAATGGTCACAAAGGGGCGGTTGTTGGTGTCCGCCTGGGCGGCAATCACCTTCAGGCCCGGGTTGGAGATGGTGAAGTGGGTCAGCGGCTCCGTCCAGGCCGGCAGGGTCAGCATGCCACCGGAGAACACCAGCTGGAAGATCAGCACAAAGGGCATGATCGTCATGGCCGTGGTGGTGGTGTGCGCCAGGGAGGACACCCACAGCGACAGCATGTCGGAGGCATAGGTGATCAGCAGCATCGAAATGCCGAAGTCCACGATCAGCCAGGGCGTGAACATGCCCTTCGCGGGGTACTCCACGCCGACGATCTTCGTGATGTACAGCGTCACGCCCGTCTGGGCCGCGCACAGCAGCAGCTGGTACAGCATGTGGGCGCAGATATAAGAGGAGATGTGCATGCCCGAACGGTGCTCGCGCTTGATCACATCGCGCTCGCGGCAGATGACCTGTATGGAGTTGAAGCAGCCGTTCCAGATCGCCACGCACACCAGGGCGAAGGAGCCCATCAGCGTGCCCTCCATGTTCAGGAACATCCGCCTGCGAATGACCATGCCCACCAGGCCGGCGATCAGCGCCGCCATGGGCAGCACCTTCCAGTCGCTCTGGTAGATGAACATTCTCAGCAGCTTTCCAAGATAGATCCAGACCTGTTCGATGCGCCCGCGATGGCGCGCCTTGAACCTGCGGCGAACTTCGCCATTATTCCTCTCAGCCATGCTGCACCTCCGCGTACTTCATTACGAATTCATCGGCCAGGCCGTCGCCGCCCTCCTCCTTGCGGTTGACGGACTTGACGATCTGCTCCATACGCTCCCGCTGGAAGAACTTCCGGGCGTCCTCGATGCTGCCGTACCAGGCCAGGCGGCCGGTGCGGGCGGAGTCCTTGGCCAGCACGATCACGTCGTCAAACAGGTCGATCACGCGGTCGGGGGTGTGGGTGATGACGATGACGATCTTGCCCGTGTCGGCGATCTTCCGAAGCTGCACGAACAGTTCCCGGGCCATGACGCCGTCCAGGCCGGAGTCCGGCTCGTCCAGTATGAACAGGGAGGGATTGGAGATGAACTCCATGGAGATGGACAGGCGCTTCTTCTGGCCGCCGGACAGCTTCTCCACCAGGTTGTTCTGAACGGGCTTGAGGCCGAAGATCTCCATGACCTCGTCCACGCGCTCGCGGCGCTGCCTGGCGGAAACCTCCATGGGCAGCCTGAGCTTCGCCGCGTCCAGCAGGGTGTTCAGCACGGTGTCCTTGCCGCGCATCATCTCGCTCTGGGGGACGAAGCCGACCTCGTACTGCATCTTCTTGTACTGGGTGTACATGTTGCTGCCGTTCAGCATGACCTCGGCCTTGGCCTTCTCATAGCCGTTGATGGCGTTGAGATAGGTGGTCTTGCCCGCGCCGGAGCCGCCCAGCAGCAGCACCATGTGGCCCTGGGGAATGGACATGTGGATGTCGCGCAGCAGCACCTTCTTCTGGAAGAACTCGGTGGCGCTGCGCTCCTTGAGGTTCACGGTCAGGCCCTCGTCCATGACGGTGGCGCTGCCCTCGGTGGCCAGCTTCGCAAGCTCCGCCTTGATGTCCTCCACCTTCCACTGGGGCTGGTACTTCGGGCTGAAACCCCAGACCAGCGCGGGGATGAACTCCGTGAAGCCCAGCACCCACAGCCACATCCAGCGCTTCTTCACGCCGTAGACCTCGATCAGGCCGACATAGACGCGGATGGAGTAGATGAGCACCACGATGCCGATGGTCACGGACAGCACATTGTACAGCGTGTCCGCCGCGTTCTCGCTCATGCCGCCACGGGTGAGGAAAACGAGGAGCGTCCAGTCGAAGGCCGTGATTATCGTACTGAAAAATGTAAACACGGACAGCAAGCGCCCGTCGGATTCGCGCCCGGCGCAGCGGGATAGCTGGTATTCCCGGGCCGCGGGGATCAGCGCCCACCAGCCCTTGATGCCGGACTTTTCAAACATCTTCCACAGGCCGATCATGTACAGCACGCCGATGACAACATAATGCCATTGCATCGCGCCAAAGAACAGCTTGCAGAAGAACTCCAGGAAATCGAACCTTCCGCTTACGAGCAAACCCTCCATACCTTCAACTCCTTTTGTGTGTGTTACTTGGAATTCCGGCGGCGGTTTCCCCACGCTGCCAAATAAACAGGCATACCAGAAAACGCCATCAGCGCTTTCTGGCACGTCCAGTATTCATTTTTCACAGGATTCGCCGCGCCTTTGGCTGGCGAATCCCGAGCTCAGGTCAGAACGCCATAAGGTCCAGCGCGGCCTGGGTAGCGTCGCGCAGCTTCTCCCAGTTGAGGCGAACCGCCTCGTCGCCCGCCAGGCTCTCCATGTCGGCGGCGCCGGCGTCCTCGAAGGCAGGGCGGTTGGCCTCCCAGTCCTCGAAGCAGGCGTCCAGCAGGCCGCGCACCTCGCCGAAGTTCTCAGCGAAGCGGGCGACCTCCTCCCCGCTCAGCGCCTCCACGGCGATCATCACGCAGGCGGTCAGATTTGCGTCCTCCGCCTCGGACAGGTCGTGGCCGGCGGCGAAGCCCGCCACCTCGCGGGCCGCCTGGGCCAGCTTGAGGGAGGCCCCGGCGCTGCCCTGTTCGATGCCGAGGATGGCCGGGATATAGCCCTCGGCCAGCTCCTCCACCGGGATCGCCTCCACGACCTCGACGGTCCGCTCAAAGCGCATGTCCTCGGCGGCGTTCTCCACCTTGTCCTCCCAGAGGAGATACCCCTCGTCGTCGATGCGGAACACGGCCTCGCCGTTGTCGTAGACCTGTTCCTCGGAGGCGATCTCGCCGTCGTCGCCGTAGGTCAGGATGCTCATCACGCCGTCGTTCCCGGAGACCAGGCAGTCGTTCTGGGCGTCGTACACGCAACCCGCGTACTCCCAGCGGACGACTTCCCAGGCGCTGCTGCCCCAGAGCACGGTGCAGTAGATCACGTCGTCCAGGGATTCGATGGTCAGCGTCGCCCTGCCGCTGCCCCAGACGCCCTCAAAGGCCGCCTCGGGATCATAGGTGTCATTCTCTTCAGCCAGCGCGGCCATGCCGCAGAGCAGCAGCGCGAGGGCCATAATCGTCGCAATCAGTCTTTTCATGTGTCCTTTGCTCCTTGTGTATTCAGTCGTCAAAGAAATCCAAATCCTCGCACCGGCTCAGCTCCAGCGTGCCGTCCAGCCCCGCGATGTCGGCGCCGAAGAGGCGCTCGCCGTCCTCGGAGAGGCTGAACAGCGCCCACTCCATGTCGTCGAGGGACCAGTCCGTCTCCACCGTCTCCAGGGTTTCCGGGTCATAGCCCTCGCGCCAGCGGGTGCAGTTCACGCAGAACAGCGCGGATTTCTCTTCATCATACCAGCAGGAATCGTATTCCCACATCGCGATGGTGTCGCCATCATCCCGGGCCATGCGGCAGACGATGAAGTCCCGCTCCTCGTCACAGGAGAATTCAACGATGAAGTCGTCGTTGTCCCAGCTGCCGATAAACCGCCCGGCCATGTCCTCGTCCGCGACGGCCGCCGCGGCGGCCGCCATGAGGCAGACCGCCGCGACCAGTAGCGCTGTGAGCGTCCCTTTGAAACGTCTCATCCTGCGGTTCTCTCCTTACGGCACGTACACGCGGTTGATCTCGACGACCTTGCCGCCCTCGACGCGCACCGTGGTGTTGTAGGGCACGAAGTAATTGTTGCCGGAGGTCTGCAGCGCCTCGACGATGCCGTCGAAGTTCACCGTCACGGGATCGCTCTCGATGTCCGAGGAATCCGTGTAGGTCGCCGCCGCGTCCACCACCAGCGTGGTCACGCCATGCTCGGTGTAGGTGGTCAAATCGTCCAGGCCGTGCACCGCGAAGCCGTTGGAGTCCTCCTCGCCCGCCAGGTAGAACGCACGGACATTTTCCTGATCCTCGTTCACCGCGATGCCGTACTCCGTCTCCTCAACGCTCAGCACCGGCACTTCCTCGCCCTCGACGATGATCGTGTCGCCCACCTTCAGGCTGCTCACGTCCACCAGGTCGTACCAATCCTGGGTGTAGATGTGCACCGCGTTCATGAAGATGCCAGACGCGCCACCCAGCACGTCGCCCTGGTTGAAGGACACCGGGTAGATGCCGTCGGCCAGGTTGTTCACGTCGATCTCATACGCCATCGGCGCGACCGTCTTCTCCGCCGGCTTCACGGCGTTGTCGTAGGTCACCGTGTTGCTCAGCCACTTCGCGCCGTCCGCCTGGGACACCGCCATCGCCGCAAAGTTCAGGTTGCCCTCGCCCCACTCGGCGTCCACGTTGAAGCTGCCGGACGCGCTGTTGTCCGCGTTCGCCTTCAGCTCAACGCCGTCCAGCACCATCACCAGGTCCTCGCTCTGGAAGTCCGGCTCGCCGAAGGTCAGCAGCAGCGCGTTGAATATCGCCTTCTCGCTGCCCAGGTTCGTCACGGACCACTTGTAGGTCTGGATGCCCGTCTCGTCCGCTTCGCCGGCCGGCTCCACGCTCAGCGCCAGGTTCACGGCGCTGTCCACGCTGCCCTCGCCCTTCCAGGCCTCGGCGGGCTGCATGTCCAGCCACGCGTTCACCACCGCGTCCACATCGGACGGGCGAACCTTGCCCTCTTCCACGATCATGCCGTTCGCCGCGGCAAAGCTCGCCAGCGCGGCGTCCAGCTTCTTGCCGTAGATGCCGTCGAAGCCGCCCGCGTCGTAGCCCACTTCCTTGATGATCTGCTGCAGGGCGCGCACGTCCTCGCCCCTGCGGCCGCGCTCGAACACGATGCCCGCGTCCAGCACCTCGCGTTGTTCAAACCCGCAGCCCTGGCATACGCGCACGCGCTCGCCGGACTCCGCGCGGGTCATCGGCTTCACCATCTCCCACGGGCCGAAATCGTGCTGCAGGTCCGCCAGCGTCTGCGGCCACGCGATGCCGTCCGGGTTCAGGTTGCGGTCCTGCTGGTACTTCATCAGCGCCTTCTCGGAGCCGCCGCCGAAGATGCCGTCCGCGCCGCCCGCGTTCAGGTAGCCCTGCTCCACCAGCAGCTGCTGCATCGCGCGGACCTCCTCGCCGCGGTCGCCGCGACGCAGGGTACCCTCCGGATCAAAGCTCTCCTCGGCCGTGCTCGCGCCGCAGTTCTTGCAGACCTTCGCGCGGACGCCCGCGGAGTGGTCCGTGGCCTCGACGGTGATCTCATACTCGTACTCGTGGGGCAGCGTGTCCAGCGTCTGCGTCTTCACGGTGCCGCACACCTTGCAGGTGTGCTGCCGCTCGCCGGTCGCCGTGCAGGTCGGCTCCTTGGTCAGCTCCCAGGCGCCGAAGGTGTGCTCGTCGTAGTACTCTTCCTTCTCTTCCTTGCCGCAGACATTGCACTTGCGCGTCCGCTCGCCCTTCTTGGAGCAGGTGGCCTCCTTGACGACCTTCCAGTTGCTCCAGTCGTGCTCCTTCTTCTTGGTCTCCTGCTCGTCGCGGATGCCGCACAGCGTGCACAGGCGCCAGCGGTAGCCCTTCTCCGTGCAGGTGGACTTCTTCTCCACCGTCCACTCGCCCCACTTGTGGTCGCAGTAGCTCTGCGGATAGTAGTCCACAACCGCTTCGGAACGGATCCAGCCCATCTTCTGGCCGCCGTGCTTGGTGTCCTCGATCAGCACGCCGTACCATTCGCCGTCGTCGCTGACCAGCTCGGGCAGCACCTTGCTGGCACCCTTCAGCGTCTTGAGCTTCTTGGACTCCTTGGTCTGCTCCTTGTATACATAGATCTTGTTGCGGTTCACGTACAGCGGATACGTGCCGGTGTACGGCTTATCCGCCAGCGCCGGCAGCGCCGTCAGCACCGCCAGTACCAGCGCGATCATCGCGATAAGCAGTTTCTTCATAACGATCATCCTCCTTGCAGGATCTGTTTTTCTATTCTATCGTCTGCGGCCCTGTGGCCGCGGGTTCAGGCGTGTTCGCGGGGGTCTCCCGCCGGCTCCTTCAGTCGTCCGAGGAGAACGAAGCGCTGGAGGACGAATTTTCGCGATCCCGGATCATGTGCTGGAGCGTCACGAGTATCGCGACCACCTTCTGCTCATGCTCGGGCTTGTAGATGTCCACACAGTACTTGTCGTGCAGCGAGACCACCTTCTGGCCGATGACCGCGATGATGCTTCCGTCGCTGTCGTACAGCTCGAAGTTCAGCGCGAGGACGTTGCCTCGCAGCTGCCAGCCCAGCCCCTCGATGTTGTTGATGTCCTTCACCAGGTGGAGCAGCTCCGTGGAAACCTCGAAGCGGTCGCCGTCGGCCATCGTGATGAAGTGGCGCTGGTGAAGGCTGAAGAACTTGCGCTCGATGTGGGCCACGTGATTGCCCTGGGCATCGCTGATGTCCGTCCTATCATGGATGGAGAGGAACTTCGAGTTTGCCTCGTAGGCCACGCGCTCCTGCGCGTCGGTGATGTCGATGTGATGGTGAAGCGTGAAGACCTTTGTCGTGGTGAAGAGCGAATTCGCCGGCTCTCCGAACCGCGCCACGTTGTTGACATTGGCCGCCTCTCCCGCCTCGCGGAAGCGATGATACTTCGAAAACACGCCCATGCTGTCGTCCTCCCTCCGGGCCCCTGACTGTCTCGGACTGTCAGGCCCTGTTTCTGTCTTGTATTATACACTTCGAATCGCACAGAACTGTCACAGTCCGACGCCTGATTTCCACAAAAAAAGAAAACAGAACCCAACGGGGTCGGCCTTCTGTCGCTTTCCGGGCTCCGGCGATGCCTGCGCGCTTGTAGCGCTCCTGACTTCCTTTCCATTATAGCGCATTTTTCGTCATTTTCCAACCGTCTGCGCGCCTCTGAAGGCACTTTTTCTGTCGAAAGCGCGCCTTCTCGCATGGCGCTTGCGGATTCACGTCATCGAGCCGCCCCGTAGGAGCGGCTCGCCATTTTTGACTCTTTTTTCAGCTTTGGGCCAAACGCGCCTCCGGCCGACCTTCAATCGCCCATTCCGACGATGCGCCTGTAGTTCTCCGGGTCGGTGTCCCCTTCGGTGCTGATCAGCAGCACCACAGAGCCTTCGTCCAAGCCCAGCGCGTCGCGCAGCCCGCGGTTTTCAGGCTCCGCCAGCGCGTCCAGAAGGCCCGCCGTCACCGCGCCGGATTCCCCGGACACGATGGGCGGATTCTCGTGGCTCAGCAGGCGCATGCCCCGGCGCGAAACCTCGTCGCCGCAGGCAAAGGCGCCCGCCGCGCAGCCGGAGAGGATGTCCCAGGCCAGGGTGCAGGGCACCGCGCAGTTCAGGCCCGCCATGATGGTCTCGCCGCTCCCCGTCGCCCGGTGAGGGCGTCCGTCGTTCGCCGCGAAGGACTCATAGAAGCAGGCGACCTCGTCCGCCTCCACGGTCACGATGAACGGCGCGGCCTCGCAGGTCTCCAGCGCCGCCCCGGCCACAGCCCCGGCCATCGCGCCGACGCCCGCCTGGAGCAGCAGGTGCGTGGGCTCAGTATGCCCCAGCGCCCGCATCTGCGCCATTGCCTCGAAGAACAGCGTGGTATAGCCCTGCATGATCCACAATGGCACCCGCTCGTAATCCGGCCAGGAGGTGTCCTGGATCAGCTGCCAGCCCTCGCGCTTCGCCATCGCACAGGTCCACGCCACGCAGTCGTCGTAGGCCATGTCGGTGATCGTCACCTCCGCGTTTCCGGCATCCCGGATCGCCTGGGCGCGGACCTCCACGGTCCCCTTCGGCATAAACACGCGGGCCTGGCAGCCGAACACCCCCGCCGCCCAGGAGACGCCCTTGCCGTGGTTGCCGTCCGTGGTCGTGGCGAAGCGCATCCCCCGGATCCTGTCGCGGTATGCCGGCATCCGCAGTGTCTCCGGCGTCGTCTCCTCCGGATTCAGGCCCAGCGCCTCGCAGATCATCCTGAACATGGCGTAGAACCCGCCCAGTCCCTTGAACGCCTTGAGCCCGAACCGCGTGGATTCGTCCTTGACCAGCACCGCCCTGACGCCCAGCCGGCGCGCAAGGCCGGGCAGTTCGCGGAGCGCGGTCGGCCCGCAGCCCAGCGCCATGGCGTGGACCCGGCGCACGATCTGCGTCTGCCTGCGGGAAAAGGGCGTGGCATTGACGCCATGCCTCAAGTTATTTCTGACAAATCGAATCATATCATTCACGCCCGCGGTTCCGCAATAGCCGTCGCCGAGTCCTCAGGACTCCCGCGCCGCCGGGTCTTCCAGCGACCATTGTATCAGCTGCGCCAGGATCGGCTGCAGCCGCCTCGCCTTCTCCGTCAGCCCGTATTCCACGCGGATCGGAACCTCCAGGTACTCCGCCCGCGTCACCAGGCCGTCCTCCTCCAGCTCCTTCACGGCCTTGGAGAGCATCGTATTGGAAATGCCGCGGATGTTCCTCAACAGTTCGTTGTACCGGCTGTCCCCATTCGCCAGCAGCGAGCAGAGTATGGGCAGCTTCCACTTGCCGCCGATGCTGCCCAGCGCGCCCTGCAGCGCGCAGAATTCGGAACACGGGCAGTTGTGCGCCTGTGACATGGCTTCGTCCTCCTGTAAGCTTTTTCTTACTTAATCAATCTTTCCTGCGTCATTGACAAATGATATATTGTATCTTATAGTATATACGATAAGGTTTCCGTTGTAAAGGTGCAATGCTTACATGGCGTCTTCCGGGGATGTCCCCGGGAGCCGGCATCCATCGCGCCGGAAGCAGCGGCATAGACTATGGAAGGCCGCCCCGGGCCCGGGCCGACTGCGCTTCGGGCAGCGGAGCGGAGCCCCGCAGGGCGTCACAAACGGGAGGACAGGATGAATCAGAGCTTTAATCTACAGGAACACATCGCCAGGGGCGTTGAGAAGATCGTTACGGACACGCTGAAGGCCACGCTGCGGGACCCCCGGGAGAGCGCTTTCATGGTCAAGTTCGCCGCGGCGGCGGGCAAGGCCACCAAGCGCCGCCTGGAGCTGGAGGACGAAGGGCTGCACGTGCCCTCCTTCCTGATCGCCAGCATCACCAGCGCCTGCAACCTGCACTGCGCCGGGTGCTATTCCCGCTGCAACGAGGCCACCGTGGACAGCGAGCCGGTGAAGCAGCTGAGCGCCGGCGAGTGGGCCGGCATCTTCAGGGAGGCCGAGTCGCTGGGGGTCAGCTTCATCATGCTGGCCGGCGGCGAGCCGCTCTTGCGCTGGGATGTCATTGAGGCGGCGGGCCAGATGAAGAACCTTTTGTTCCCGATCTTCACCAACGGGACCTACATGGACGACACCACCTTCGCCCAGCTGGACAGGTGCCGCAACCTGATCCCCGTGCTGAGCATCGAGGGCGGCAGGGAGATCACCGACGCGCGGCGGGGTGAGGGCGTGTACGACAAGCTGATCGCCGCCATGGACCGCCTGCACGAGCGCGGCCTGCTGTTCGGCGCGTCCATCACCGTGACCACCGAGAACATCCGGGAGGTCACCTCCCCCGAATTCATGGAAAAGCTGGTCAGCCGGGGCTGCAAGCTGGCGATCTTCATCGAATTCGTGCCCGTGACCGAAGAGGCCCGGCACCTGGCGCCCGCCGACCCCGAGCGCGAATACCTGCTCTCGGCGATGGAAAAGCTGCGCCAGACCTTCCCGGAGCTGATCGCGCTGGCCTTCCCGGGCGACGAAAAGGCGGACGGCGGCTGCATGGCCGCCGGGCGCGGCTTCTTCCACATCAACTCCCACGGCGGCGCGGAGCCCTGCCCCTTCTCCCCCTATTCGGACGTGAACGTCCGCGACCTGGGCGTGCGCGGCGCGCTGCAATCCCCGCTGTTCATGGCCCTGCGGGAGGGCGGCGTGCTGGACAACGACCACGTGGGCGGCTGCGTGCTGTACGAGCAGCGCGAGCAGGTGGAGGCCCTGCTGGCCGGAAAAGACCTTTAGACCGACCTGACCATGATGAGGTGAAACTATGGAATTCACAATGATCGAAACCGGCTGGCTGTCACTGCTGCCGCCGATCATCGCCATTGCGCTGGCTCTGATGACCAAGGAGGTCTATTCCTCGCTGTTCATCGGCCTGTTCTCAGGCATGCTGATCTACACCTTTGCCAGCGGCGGGACCATCGTCAACACCGCGGCGACGACCTTCGACATGATGTCCACGAAGATCGCGGACAACGCCTACATGATCATCTTCCTGGCCCTGCTGTGGGCGGTGGTTGTGCTGGTGTCGAAGTCCGGCGGCAGCGAGGCCTACGGGCGCTGGGCCCAGAAGCGGCTGAAGACCAAGCGCTCGGCCGGGTTCGCCACGTCGCTGCTGGGCGTGCTGATCTTCATCGACGACGGCTTCAACTGCCTGACCGTGGGCACGGTGATGCGGCCCATCACCGACCGGCTGAAGATCAGCCGTGAAAAGCTGGCCTACATCATCGACGCCACGGCAGCCCCGGTATGCATCATCGCGCCGGTATCCAGCTGGGCGGTGGCGGTGGCCAGCGAGGTGAGCCAGACCGGCGGCTTCAACATCTTCCTTTCCACCATCCCCTACAACCTCTACGCGCTGCTGACCATCATCATGGTGGTGTTCATCTGCCTGACCGGCCTGGACTTCGGCCCGATGAAGGCCGCGGAGCTCGCGGCGGCACAGAAGGACGTCGGGGCGGAGGACAGCGCGGCGCAGGGCAACGCCAAGGGCCGCGTCATCGACCTGGTGCTGCCGATCCTGGTGCTGATCGTCTGCGCGATCCTGGGCATGGCCTGGGTGGGCGGCTTCTTCAGCGGCGTCAGCTTCTCCGAGGCCATCGGCGAAAACCCCACCGCGGGCCTGACGCTGGGCGCCTTCGCGGGACTGGTGACGGCGTTTGTGCTGTACATCCCCCGGAAGCTGATGACGCCCAGGGAGTTCATCGGCAACATCGTCTCCGGCATCAGCAACATCGTGCCGCCGATGCTGATCCTGATCCTGTCCTGGAGCCTGGGCGGCGTGTGCCGGCAGATGATCGGCACGGGCGTGTTCATCTCCGGCTTCGTCACGACGACCCACCTGCCGCTGGGCTTCTTGCCCTTCCTGATCTTCGTGGTGGCGGCGCTGATGAGCTTCTCCATGGGCACCTCCTGGGGCACCTTCGGCATGCTGATCCCCATCGTGACGATGATCTGCTCCGCCGACGGCGCGGGGGTGCTGCTGGTGCCCACCCTCGGCGCGACGCTGGCGGGCTCGGTGTACGGCGACCACTGCTCGCCCATCTCCGACACCACGATCCTGGCCTCCACCGGCGCGGCCTGCGAGCACATCAAGCACGTGGAGACCCAGCTGCCCTACGCGACCCTGGTGGCCGCCGTCTGCGCGGTGGGCTACCTGATCGCGGGCTTCACGCTGACGCCGTGGATCGCGCTGGTCGTCTGCGTGGCGCTGATGATCGGCGTGCTGTTCATACTGAACCGAATGGACCTCAGGCGCTTCGCCCGCAAGTGAGCCAAACGACAAAAGGCGGATGAGAAAGGGATGCTTCCCCTCTCATCCGCCCTTTTTGTGGCTCTTCACGGAAAGTTGGGGCTAACCCCCCCTCAGACGCTACGCTAGGCTAACGCCAGTCACGCTTCGCGTGCCAGCTTCCCCCTGGGGGGAAGCCTTTCAGTGCCGAGTTGCCTTCCCCTTGAGGGGAAGGTGGCCCGTAGGGCCGGATGAGGTGTTATCATTCCCCAGGTTTCCGTGATGAACCTTTTTTGTGCCCATCACAAGACCATTATCAGGGTTTCATCATCGAAATCCCTCCTTCAACGGTCCGCAATGGCTTGGCCATATGCTTCGGTCCTGTTCGAACAATCTCTCTCAGGCCGCCGGGCCGGAATGCGGAATGCGTCACGCCTTTACCGGAAGAGCGATCTCCGCCTCTCCGATGCCCTCGGCGCTCACCCGCAGGCGCGCCTCGCCGGCCTCATACCCGGCCCGCAGCACGGCCAGCGCGCTGCCGCGGTAGCTGGTGAATTCGCCCCTGCTGTAGTTCTCGTCGGTCACGGGATTGGCGGAGCCGAAGCCCAGCAGGTACGCGGCGCCGCTCGCCCTTGCGGTCAGCTTCACCTCGGCGTCCGGCACGACATTGCCGTCCGCGTCCACCACATCCACCCGGATGTAGGCCAGGGAAGCGCCGTCGGCGCTCAGAGCCTTGGTCTCCGGCACAAGTCTCAGCCCGTGCGCGGCGCCGGTCGTCCTCAGGGCCGCCCGGGAGACCTCCTTCCCGCCGGAATAGCTGATCGCCTCCAGCGTGCCCGGCTCATAGGCCGTGTGGAACAGGAACGACCCCGGCATGTCATGGACCGTCGCCTCGCCCGTGCGGACGCGGCCGACGCGCCTGCCGTTCACGAGCAGCTCCACCTCCTCCGCGCCGCTGAACACCAGCACGTTCACGGGCCGGCCCTCGCTGCCCGCCCAGTTCCAGCTCTCCCGGACGCCCGGGAAGCCCCACCGCGTCAGCAGTTCCTTCTTCCCGAAGTTCGCCGGATCATAACTGAACAGGCCGGTCTCCGGGCTGCCCCAGACGATGCGGCGATAGACGCCCTGGGGCAGGATGCCGCCGGTGATGTCGATGTCCGCGTCGTTGGCCGTCCGCCAGGGATAGGGAGCGCCGATGGACCAGGTATCGGCATAATTCCGCGCCGCGGCTTCGCGGAACACCGACTGGCCGATGCCCGCCTCGCCGATGTAATCCCAGGCGGTCCAGGTGAATTCTCCGATCACCCAGGGCGTGCGCTCGATCATCGGCCAATGCCGGCCGACCTCCACCGGGAAGTTCTCGGAGCCGAGAATGACACGCTCCGGGAACAGCTCGTGGTCCCGCGCATACTTGTCCTCGAGGTAGTTGTAGCCGACGATATCCAGCCCGTTGGCGAAGGCCTCGGTGTACTTCTCCCACAGCAGGTCCCCTTCGCCGCCGAGGTCGGCGTTCTGCAGGCCGCCGGCGGCCTCATCCCGCCTGGCCAACTGGTCCCCCATCATCCTGTCGTCCAGGCCGTTCCAGAACGAGCAGATGCCGTTGGAGACGGGGCGGCTGGGATCCAGGGCGCGGACGGCCTCGGCCAGCCGCGTGGCCCAGACATAGCCGTCGTTCAGGCCCGCGCGCTCGGTGATCTCGTTGCCGGTGGACCACAGGATCACGCTGGGATGGCAGCGGTCCCGGCGCACAAAGGCGGCGAGGTCCCCGGCCCAGTCGCCGTCGAAGAACTGGTTGTAATCCCCGGGCTGCTTGCCCATGCCCCAGGCGTCGAAGGCTTCGTCGAACACGTACATGCCCAGCCGGTCGCAGGCCTCGATCAGCGCGGCGGAGGGCGGGTTGTGGGTGGTGCGGATGGCGTTGAAGCCCACGGACTTCAGCAGCCTCACCTTCCTCGCCTCGGCGTCGTACAGGCTCACCGCGCCGATGACGCCGTTGTCATGGTGCAGGCAGCCGCCCTTCAGCTTGACTACCCTGCCGTTGATCCGCAGGCCGTGCTTCACGTCCGCCTCGATGGTGCGGATGCCGAACAGCACGCCCTCCTCATCCACGGACGGCGCTTCGCTGGGGATGATGCGGGTCTTGTAGGTTCCCGCCTCCTTCACCCGCGCGACGAGCCGGTACAGGTTCGGCGCCTCGGCGCTCCACAGCCGCGGCGCGTCCACCGTCAGGGCCGTGTAGGCCGTGGCGCTGGAGAGCGGCGGCACCTGGACCAGCGCCTTGCCGGCGCGCACGGTCTCGCCGGAGACGTCGTCGATCAGCGCGAACTCCACCGCAGCCAGCCGGTTTTCGGCGCATTCATTGCAGACCTCCGCCGACACTTGCAGGTAGGCGGTCTCCGGGCTGCCGTCCGCCGCGTACTCGATCTTCCTCGTCCAGCCGGACAGCCCCCCGAAGGCGACGTGCAGCCTGGGCGTGTGGACCAGGTCGACGCCCCGGAAGAGTCCCGCCCCGGAATACCAGCGGGAGTTGGGCTGCATGCTGGGGTTGACCGTGATGACGACGGTGTTCTTTTCGCCGGGATAGACCAGCCGCGTGATGTCCGCCTCAAAGGGCGTGTAACCGTAGTGGTGCAGCAGGGCCTTCGCGCCGTTGACCTCGACGGTGGCGTTCATCATCGCGCCGTCCAGGCGGAGGGCGACGCGGTCCCCCGCCCACTCCGCGGGGATGTCGATCTCCCTCCAGTAATGGGCCACGCCCGCGTTGTAATACCCGCTGGACCGCTGCGACGGCGCCTCGGGAAAGACGTCCCCCTCGATCATATAGTCATGGGGCAGGTCCACGATCCGCTCGTCCAACTTGCCCGTCAGTCGCCCGACGTTGTCCATAGGTCCGTGTCCGAATCGCCAGCCCCGGTTGATGCTCCCGATCCTCATGTCAATCCTCCGTTCCTCTGCCCTTTTTGCCTGCCATTAGCGCTGGTGATGGTCTTCGCCGGTTGAGGGAGCAACGATGCGCTGTCAGCGGACATACGTACAAATCCTGCGCTTCGCAATGCTTCGCGCAGGATGACTTCGAATCGCGATCCCCTTTATCAATGGCCATCACTCTATCGTCAGGATGTCGGCAAAGCCGGTGACATCGAACACCTCGCCCACGATCTCGTTGACATTCGTCACCTTCATGCCGCCCTTGCCGGCCATGGTCTTGTGCGCCTGGAGCAGCACCCGCAGGCCAGCGGAGGAGATGTAATCCAGCTTGGAAAAGTCCAGCACCAGCTCGTCGGCGCCATCCAGGCAGTCCTTCAGTTCCTTCTCCAGCTCCGGCGCGGTGGTCGTGTCAAGGCGGCCCTCCAGGGCGATGGTCAGCTTGGTTCCGTCCTGCTTCTTGGTGATCTTCATATCTGTTTCCTCCTGCTATATGCGCTTATAGATCGTCAATCGGTTCTCGTCGTTCTCCCGGCGGTATTCCACGCCGTCCATCGTCTTCTTGACGAGGAATATTCCCAGGCCGCCCGCCACGCGCTCCTCCGCCGAGAGGGTCACGTCCGGGTCGTCCTGCGCCAGCGGGTTGAAGGGCGCGCCGCCGTCCACGAAGGTGACGGAGGCCATGCGCTCGGCGGCGTCAAAGCCAAACAGGACCGTCGCCTCGCCCTCCCCGCCGCCGTAGGCGTACTGGGCGATGTTGCCGAACAGCTCGTCGATGGCCACGTCGATCTGCATCTGAGCCTTCATGGAGCAGTCCAGCGCTTCCAGCTGC
This sequence comes from Clostridia bacterium, assembly GCA_030530315.1. Taxonomy (GTDB): domain Bacteria; phylum Bacillota; class Clostridia; order Christensenellales; family Aristaeellaceae; genus UBA2862. The sequence continues at coordinate 35,086 of JAUMVG010000003.1, forward strand.
GCGTCGATGAATTCCGTCACCTGGGGGATATTCTCCACCCGGGCCTTCAGTTTAAGTGCCTTCACTTCTCCTCACCGCCTTTCGCGTCGGGGCCCTTGTACTCCATGCACAGCATGGTCAGGTCGTCAAACTGCTCGGCGTCCCGCACGAAGCCATCCACCGCCTGGCGGACGTTCTTCAGCACCTGTTGGGGCGTGATGTCCGGCGCGGCGTTCAGCGCGTCCAGCATCCGCTGGGTGCCGAACAACTCCTTTGCGGCGTTGGTGGCCTCCGGCACGCCGTCGGTATAGACGAACAGCTTGGAGCCGGGCTCCATCTGCACCTCATACTCCCGGTACCGGGCGCCCTCCAAGCCGCCGATGACGAAGCCGTGCTTGTCCTTGAAGAGCTCGAAGGAACCGTCCGGGCGCTTGAACACCGGGTATTCGTGGCCCGCGTTGGCGGCGGTCAGCTTGCCGGTGGACAGCTCCAGGATGCCCAGCCACACGGTGACGAACATCTGCGCCTCGTTGTTGGAGCAGATCGCCTCGTTGGTCTTGGCGAGGATCTCCGCCGGAGAGCGGCCCAGCATGGCCACGCTCTGCAGAATGATTTTCGATGCCATCATGAACAGCGCCGCGGGCACGCCCTTGCCGGAGACATCCGCGATCACCATGCACAGGTGGTCGTCGTCGATCAGGAAGTAATCGTAGAAGTCGCCGCCGACCTCCTTGGCCGGGTCCATGCTGCCGATGATGTCAAAGTCGGTGCGGTCCGGGAACGCCGGAACGATGTGCGGCAGCATGGCCGCCTGGATGTCCGTCGCCAGCGACAGCTCCGCGCCGATGCGCTCCTTCTCTGCGGTCACCTTCCTGACCCTGTCCATGTACAGCACGGTCTTGTGGGAGATCGAGGCGAAGGACTCCGCCAGCTCCTCGATCTCGTCGCCGGTGCGATAGGCGTCCTCCATCTTGAATTCGAGGTTGCCCTCGCTCAGCTCGGAGATCCGCTTGGTGATGGTGTTCAGCGGCCTGACGATGCGCTTGCCCAGCGCAAGGGCGCCGCCGAGCATCACCAGCGTTATCACCACCAGCAGTATGATGGATGCCTGCCTGGACCTGGCGGTCTTTTCACGATAGGTCGCCGTGGACGCCGCCTGGATCTGGTCGTAGCTGTCCCGGAGTGCCACGGACGTCTGGTTGGCCGCCTCCACGCTGCACACGGAGATCAGCGTCCAGCCCATCGTTCCTATCGGCGCGCCGACCACATAGGCCGCGCCGTCCGACAGGTCGACGGTGCGCAGATCGGTCTTTTCCCGAAGGGCGTCGCTCACCACTGCGGCCAGCGCCTCGTTGTCCGACTGCCTCAGGTCTTCGGCCTCCGAGGCGGGCACCACGCGGAACTCGCCCTCCGTCCGGGGAGAAAACACGACGTGGCCGTTCTGGTTGATGATGCATACGTAGCTCCCGTAGGAGTCGGAGGACTGCACGCCCTCCTGCATGGAGGTCAGGAACAGGTCCGAGCCGACCACGGCCGCCAGCTCGCCGTCCACGTAGATCGGCATGGCGCAGACGACGCCGATATCGCCGGTGAACGCGTCGATCTCCACGTCGGTGAAGGCCAATTCACCCTTCTCCACGGCCAGCTGATACCAGGGGCGCGTGCGGGGATCGTAGCTGATCGGCGCGCCTGATTCGTCAAACTTCGTGGCGCTGCGGTCGTCCGTCACCAGGAACACGCCGTCCGGCAGGGCGATGAAGCAGGAGTTGGTCTCCGCCGAGACGCCGTACAGGCTGACCATCAGCCCGGACATGTTGGCAGCCAGGCCGATGCGGTCCGCCAGCTCCGGGTCGGTCCCGTCCACGCCGTCGGCGAGGATCAGCTGGGCGACGGTTTCGCCGTTCTGCGCCGGGTCGGGGCCGGCGAAGGCCATTCGCGAGTAGGCCGAGGGATCGGAAAACAGCATCTGGGCGTACTCGCCCATCATCTCCACCCGCGTCTTGAGGCCGTCAAACAAGCCGTCGGCGATATGGGCCTCCAACTCCGTGGACTGCCCCATCGACTGCTCCACCACGGTGTACATCGTGGCGTTGGTGATCTCCTCGATGGCGGCCTGCTGCTGCGCGTTGGACTCCGCGGCCAGCTTCGCCAGCATATTGCTGTGGTTCACGGATACGGCCATGTACGCGGCGGTGAGCAGGATGACCGTCACCAGGATCAGGTTGAACACCTTGTTCTCAATGCCGCCGATGACCAGGTTCTTGATGCGCTTCATTCATACCTCCATGATCCAGAAAGATAAACAGCCCGTTTCCCCATCGAACTGTTTCAATGCCCTCGCGGGTATCGCGCGGCATTGTGCTGAAATCCTGCATCCATTATAGACTAAAAACACGCTTTTTTCAAGGTTAGAGTGTGTTTCTAAAGTGAGGGATGCGCAGTTTCGAGCAGATCATGAAACAGACTCTGATGCCGCCGCATATTCCGCCCGGTATTCAAGATGGGACGCCGGCAGATGCCGGCGCCCCATCACGAGTCTGTGTATTACCCCAATTTCTTTTCCAGGATCAATTCGGTCTGGTAGCCGCGGATGCTGACCTTCACATCGTCCGCCACGTGGGCGATGACCGATTTTTCCAGTTCATCCCAGGCTTCTGCGGCCTCCGCGTCCGGGCGGCACTCCTCCCGCGGCGGGAGGGCCTGGCGGTACTGCGCCAGCGACCACTGCCACGCCTGCGCGGGCATGGAGGCGTCCCCCATTCCCGTCCTGCCCTCGTTGAAATAGGGGTTCCTGTAGGCGGCGACATCGTCGTCCCCGCCCCGGAAGAAGAACTCCCGAAGCTTTCCCGACAGGCTCCGCGTCGCCTCGTTTTTTCCGCTGGACGCCGTGGCAAGCAGCTGTTCCCGGGTCTGCTTGTCGATCACCGCTCCCACCACCAGGTGGAGCCGGTAGACGCCGTCCTCATCCTCGATCCAGAATTTTCCGTTGGTCGCGCCGGTGATGGAGCGCATCAGTCCCATCATCTCTTCAGTCAGCAGGAGCAGGTGCAGCGCATCCTTCTCCGACAGGTCCTTGTACTCGGCGATCTTTTTTGCCTGAAGTTCTGCAAGCTGCGTGTTCTGCCCATTGTACGAGATTGAAACGATGTCCGTCTTCATCGCCGGGCCCTCCCTCATTCGACGGTGATGATATCTGTAAAGCCGGTCACCTCAAAGACCTCGCGCACGATCTCATTGGCGTTGATGACCTTGATGGTACCGCCAAAGCTCATTCCGTGATGGGCCATGAGCAGCACCCGCAGACCGGCGGAGGAGATGTAATCCAGTTCGGCAAAGTCAAAAGTGATCGCAGTCAGGCTGTTCAGGCCCTCCTTCAGCTCCTTCTCCAGCTCCGGCGCGGTCAGGGTATCCAGTTCGCCCTGCAGGGCAACCGTCAGCTCAGTACCGTTCAGGCTCTTGGTGATCTTCATAAATCCATCCTCCTCATTCCAGGCGCTTAGACGCCGTTTCGTCGTTCCAGGATCACGCCTCGAAGGTCTTGCTGACGGTGATTTCCACCTTGCCGCCGCGAATGCCGACCTTCACATTGTCCGCCAAACTGCGCAGCACCGAGCGCTCATATCCATCCCAGTCAGGATCTCCCACCGGCTGGGACGGAATATCCGCCCAAACATCGTTGGGGATGGCCTCCTGCGAATGATCGACCGGCGTCGCCAACGCCTGTTCGACGCTGTCCCTCAGCCGTCCGAGGAATCCCTTGGCCGCCTCGTTTTTTTGGGAAGATGCCGACCGGATCAGCAGAGCGCGCTTTTCCGCGTCCATTTCGGTCTCGGTGGTCATGTGCAGATCAAAGCGCCCGTCTTCGCGCTCAATCCAGAAGTCCGCCTTCATTTCCCCGGTGATGCTCCTGGCCAGGCAGAGCATCTCATGGGTCAACATGCGCAGCTGTATGGCGTTTTTAGGGTTCAGCTCAGCGTAAGCAGCGGCCCTTTTCGTCTCCTCCAGCGCGCTGGAGAAGCCGTTCCCCTGATTATCGATTCTGGTGATATCCGTCTTCATTGGAAAGCCTCCTTACAGTATCATGCAATCTTATTATATATTAAATTAATGCAGTTTTCAAGTATATTTGCCCTCGATTTTATCCCCAGGCGCTTTTCTCGCGGGCACCCGTCGACCCGGCATTGTGGGCGCCTCGGCACCTCTCCCCACAGGGCGTCACGGCCTTCCCAGGATCCAGTGGTCCTGACTCCGTTCCCGGAAATCCCGCAGGGCCTCCGCGAACGACGGCGACAGCTCGCTGAGCCTTCCGCGGCCCAACACCAGGGGGTCGATGCAACGCTTCTTCGCGGCGATCCGCCGCCAACCCTGCTCCGGCCCCGGCATCGCCGCGGTCTCGATGCGCCGAAGGGCACGAAACGCCTCCCACCGGGCCGCCGTATCCGCGTCCGACCGCAGCCTTTCGACGACCTCCGGCTCGGTGGCGTACAGGTCCTCCTCGCCGAGGATCCCCCGATCCACGGCGCGCCTCAAGAGCTCGGAGAGCCGCTGCATGGCGTAGCGATCCTCGTCTGACACATAGATCCCGGAGCAGGCCAGCGCCGCGTCCGCGAAGTCCGAGGCCAGGGCCTCGTGGGCAAACGCCAGCTCAGGCTGTCCTTCCCCGTTGACGCCGACGGCGAGGTCCCCGTACATCCGGCGAACCTCGTTCAGGCTGCGCAGGCCGAAGTTCACGCTGTTGCCCAGGGTGTACTCCAGCCGGTCCGCGGACAGGCGGGGCGAATCGTTGTCCGCGATGGGATAGCGGTGGTAGTCGCACACATCCCCCGTCGCAAGGCCGTCCCGCTCAAGGAGGGCCTGCAATTCCCGGAAACCGGCGATCATCGCCTCCGTGCCTGCCTCGGTCGCCTCCTGATTCATGTAGTCGCCGCGCATGAAGTCCACCACGTGGGCAAAAACCGGCGTCGCGACGTCGTGGAGCAGGCCCGCGACCGCCTGGGCCGCATCGCCGGTGAAATGCCAGACGATCAGCGCCACGCCGACGCTGTGGTCGAAGCGCGAATAGGGCTCCAGCACGCGAAAGCGCGGGAAGGACGTGTATTCGCAGCCGCAGTTCATGCCCACGTCCCGCAGGCGCCGCAGCATCGGAAGCCGCAGGTAATCCCGCAGGAAATCAGGCACCTCCCCATGATAGACCGGCCATTGTTCCATTGCCATCTCTCCCGTCTGCAGCTTCGCGCCACAGAGGCGCGCCACATCCAATCGACCGCTGCCGAGCCGAAAACCACGGGCTGCCCGCACGCATGCCGCGGCGCCGGTGTTTTTTTACACACACTTCTGCAACAATTCACTTCATTGGAGTTAGTCCTGGTTTATAATGGTTCAGACGCCCGCCCACAAGGGCAGGGCGCGAAAGAGGGAAATCACTATGAATCGGGACCTGACCGTCGGAAAGCCGGCCTCCGTGCTGTGGCGCTTCTGCCTGCCGCTGTTCGGAAGCGTCATCTTCCAGCAGCTCTACAACATCGCCGACAGCTTCGTCGCCGGAAAGTTCATCGGCGAGGAGGCGCTGGCCGCCGTGGGCAACAGCTATGAGATCACGCTGATCTTCATCGCCTTTGCCTTTGGCTGCAACATCGCCTGCTCGGTGGTGACGGCGCGATACTTCGGCGCGCGGGACTACGCCGGCGTCCGCTCGACGGTCTCCACCACGCTGATCGCCACCGGGGCGCTGTGCCTGGCGCTGATGGCGCTGGGCTTCGCCCTCAACCGGCAGATGCTCGCCGCCATCCACACGCCAGAAAACATCCTGGCGCCCTCGCGGCTGTACCTGGTGATCTACATCGGCAGCCTGCCGGCGGTGTTCTACTACAACGTGGCCACCGGCATCTTCTCGGCGCTGGGGGATTCCCGCACGCCGTTCCTGTTCCTGGCGGCCTCCTCCACCTCCAACATCCTGGTGGACATACTGTTCGTCACCGCCTTCGGCATGGGCGTGGAGGGCGTGGCCTGGGCCACCTTCCTGTGCCAGGGCGTGAGCATGGCGCTGGCGGTGCTGGCGGTGTTCCGCCGCCTGAAGGCGCTGCCGAGGGACGGATATGCGCCGCGCTTCTCCCTGCCGATCTTCCGGCAGCTGACTGCCATCGCCGTGCCCAGCATCCTCCAGCAGAGCTCCATCTCGGTGGGCAACATCGTGATCCAGGGCATCATCAATGGCTTCGGCTCCAGCGTCATCGCGGGCTATTCCGCCGCCATCAAGCTGAACAACATGGTCATCACCTCGCTGACCACGCTGGGCAACGGCATCTCCAGCTACACGGCCCAGAACCTCGGAGCGAATCAACCCGAGCGCGTGCGGGCGGGCTTCCGGGCCGGCATCAGCCTGGTCTGGCTGCTGTGCCTGCCGCTGACGGCACTGTACGTCTTCGCCGGCCCAGTGCTGGTGGGCGTGTTCCTGAAATCCGCCGAGGGGCTGGCCCTGGAGTCCGGCGTGTCCTTCCTGCGCATCGTCGCGCCGTTCTACTTCGTCGTGGCGGCCAAGCTGGTATCCGACGGCGTGCTGCGGGGCTCCGGTCTGATGAAGCAGTTCATGGCCGCCACCTTCACCGACCTTGTTCTGCGCATCGTGTTCGCGTTCATACTCTCCCCACGGATGGGCTATCGCGGCATCTGGTCCGCCTGGCCCGTGGGCTGGATCGTCGGCACCGCGCTGTCGATCTGCCTCTTCGCCTCCGTCCAGCGCAGCGTGGGAAAACCCGACGCGTCGCGGCGGGATTGACCGGCCGCACAGGATCGACCTGGCGCGGCGTGCATGACCGCATGGCCCTGTCGGCCGGCGTCAGTATACCACAGATTCGGCTTCCCGCGCAACGTCCAAACGTCGCGCGGGCCCGGGCGACTTTGGTCGGGGATTTTCCGCAGGGAGTCCCTGTCCGAAGAAGCCTTGACCTCATAGACCCAAAACAGACGGATCCTTCACTCTGTCCGGTACGACGGGAATTCAACTTCTCGCCATCCCGGACAGAGTGAAGGATCCTTTATTCTTGGAATTGTATCGGCGCTATGTCAGAAGGACGGCCTCTGCCGCATGAACCGACCGGCATCCGCATTGCCGACTTCGGTCTCTTCTGTCGCTTCCGCACCGTCAGCTTCCTCTGCGTTCGCTGCCCGAGGACGCATGAGCCGGCTGACATCGGCAGCTTCGACCTCAGTCGTCTCAGCTTCCGCCTCCTCGGCTTCGTCGCTCTCAGCAACCGCCGGACGCGGACGCATGAACCGGCTGGTATCGGCGGTTTCAACCTCGGTCTCCTCGGCTTCCGCTTCCTCGGCTTCGGCGCTCTCGGTCATCGCCGGGCGCGGGCGCATGAACCGACTGGCGTCGGCGGTTTCAGTCGCCTCGGCCTCCGTTTCCTCGGCTCCGATGCTCTCGGCAACCGCCGGGCGCGGACGCATCAACCGGCTGGCGTCGGCGGTTTCAACCTCGTTTTCCTCGGCTTCCGCTTCCTCGGCTCCGGCGCTCGCGGCCATCGCCGGACGCGGACGCATGAATCGGCTGGCGTCGGCAGTTTCGGTCACCTCGGCCTCCGCTTCCTCGGCTCCGGCACTCTCAGCAATCGCCGGACGCGGACGCATGAACCGGTTGGCATCATTGCCTTCGGCTTCGGCCTGCTCCGTCTCGGCGGCACTGGCCGCGAACGCCGGACGCGGACGCATGAACCGGCCGATGCCGTCGTCTTCCGCTTCCTCGGCAGCGGCGGCGCCACCGCTCTGGGCGGACGCCGGACGCGGGCGCATAAACCGACCGATGTCGTTTTCTGTCGCCTCCGGCTCGGCTTCGGCTGGCGCTTCCTCCACGACGGGCGCGGCCTCCGGCTCGGGCTCAGGCTCGGGTTCCGGCTCGGGTTCAGCCGGCTGCGGCGCGTCGGCCAGCGTGACGGGCACCACGGGCTTGTCGCCCACGGCCTGGGCCATGATATCGTCCACAGCCTCCTTCACCGAGCCCGCCGAGAAGACCAGCGAGGCGCTGCTGATGACATCGGCGTCGGCGCCCTGGTTCTCCACGATGGCCTCGGCCCACTGGGTGCGGATCTCGTCCGTCATCAGGTCGGATTCGCCGGTGGATTCGATGGAACACTCGGTGATGGCATGTTTGTCGATGGTCATGTTGACCAGCACCGAGCTGAAATTGTTGGTACTCAGGGCGCTGTAGGTGCCGCTCTTGGCCCTGCGATCCACCTTGGGCGTCTCATAGACGAGGCTGCCGCCCGAGAAAAGGCCGGTGCAGTAGATGACTGTCGGCGCGACGATCGCCGCGGAGGCGACCAGCTTGACAATCGTCTTCTTTTCCATTCTCATATCATCCCCTCGATGCTTTAATTCGGCAACTGCCGCTTGGTTTCGCATTATTCCGGCCAGGTGCGGCACAGCGCCGCCCCAGCGCGGAATCCCGGTTTTCAATCGGGATTATATCATGAATGAGGCGGGGTGTCGATCCCTTGCCCCAGGTATATCACACTCAGATTCGGTTGGACGGAGGCTCCAACCGATGCTCTCACCGGGCCAGGCTGCCCGGAAGGATTTCCGATCATGCGCGGAGAAGCTCTGCCGATGGGCCCTGGCGGCCCCGCTCCCAAGTCGGAGCTCTAATACTAATCCCTGATAAAACAAGACATTTCAGCGGATCTTTTCCGCGTTGGCGGTGTTGAAGCCCCTTGACTTGCCGCCAGTGATTGCCGGCGCGGCTTTGGTAACCCGCCGGCCCGGAAGGTTTTTCCATTCGTGAACGATTCCGGGAAGGCGCGGGGCAGGCAGCCGCCTGCCCCGCGAGGTGATTGGATTACTGGTTGTCGGCGGTCAGGGCCTTCGCCGCGGTGCGGCCGGAGACGAAGATCTCGACGATGGCGTTGCCACCCAGGCGGTTGCCGCCGTGGATGCCGCCGGTGACCTCGCCAGCCGCGTACAGGCCGGGGATGATCTCGCCGTCGGTGTTCAGCACGTGGCGGTCGGTGTCCACCACGATGCCGCCCATGGTGTGATGGGTGGAGGGCGCCATCAGGCGGATGGTCAGCAGCGCGTTGTCCAGATCATAGGATTCCACGTTGTAGCTGCCGTCCTCGTTCTTCTCCACGTTGCCCACGGTGCGGGAGGCGATGGCCTTGCCGCAGTCGGGGTACTCGCCCTGGCCCATCACAGCCGCGTCGTAGTCGCGGATGGTCTGGATGACGACCTCGGGATCGGCGGTCACGCCCAGCTCCGCGAACAGCTCGGGCAGCTCGGCGATGGTGCGGCGATAGTAGCGGCCCGGATAGTCGCCCTCGGCCAGCTGCATCGGCGCGGGCATCATCTGCTCCTTGTTGTAGAACTCCAGGAACACGCCCTTGGTGCCGTTCACTTCCATGCCGTTCTTGAACTCGGCCAGGGACAGCACGTCGCGCTCGGAGCCCTCATCCACGAAGCGGTGGCCGGTGGTGGGGTTGATCCAGCAGGCGTAGTTGCCGCCGCCGAAGGCCAGGTTGCCGTTGTCCACCCAGGAGATGGGCATCAGCTGAGTGAAGCCCAGGCCGGTGGTGGCGGCGCCGACGGCCTCCGCCATGGCAATGCCGTTGCCCTGCATGGAGGAGCGGTTGGTGGTCTTGGTGGCGTTGGACAGGTACTCGGTGGACCAGTACACGTTGTTCTCCAGCACCATGTCGATGTTCGCGGCGTAGCCGCCGGTGGTCAGGACGACGCCCTTGCCGGCCTTCACTGTGATGGGGGTGCCGTCATAGTGCTCGGCCTTGACGCCGGTCACGCGGCCGTCCTCGACGATCAGGTCGGTGACGGTGGTGCGGATCATGATGTCGTTCTTCTCATTGGCGGCATACAGGGTGCTCATGGGAGCGGCGAAGTAGCTGCCCCAGCGGCCCATCTCGTTCTCGCCGTCGCCGTCCAGGTCGATGGTGGAACCGATGAACTCGTTTTCACGATACCACAGCGCGCCGATCAGGGTCTGCTGGCTGTCCTCGTGGAAGGTCGCGCCCTGGTCCTCGAGCCACTCCTTCAGGCCCTGGCCGTCATTGATGAACTGGCTGACCAGGTCCACGTCGCCGTAGATCCACTGGGTCTTGTCCGCGCTCTGGCGCAGGCCGCCGTAGTAGGTCTGGAAGATGTGCAGGTTCAGGGTGGAGAACAGGGTCAGCTGGCCCTCGGGGGTGCCGGCGTCCAGCTGGGGCTGCGCCCAATCCAGGTACTCCTGGATCTCGGCCTTCAGGGCCTGCAGCACGGGCAGGTACTCCTCGTGCACGCCGTGCTTGGAGAGCTCGGCGGCGTCGCCGGCCACGAACTCGTTCTCGACGTAGTAGTCGGCGTCGAAGGGCTCTTCGGACCAGTTCAGGATCATCTTCAGTTCGTCGATGCAGCCCTGCACGGACTTGACCTTGTCGTAGGTCTGGCCGTCGTACTCATAGACGCCGGTGGTGGCGTCCGGATCGGCGGGATCCCACACCAGGTAGGGCATCACGGACTGATACTGACCGCCGGAGACCAGCGTGTTGCCGCCGACCTCGGCGTTCTTCTCGATGACCAGCACGGTGTTGCCGTCCTGGGCGGCCTGGGCCGCGGCGGCCATGCCGGCGCCGCCGGCGCCGACGACGACCACGTCATACTCGAGCTCCACGGGATCGCCCGCGGCATGCTCGACCTTGGCGGCCTTGAAGGCATCCAGGTTGGTGCAGGCGGCCTGCTCGGCGGTGTCCAGCAGCGCGTTGCGCAGGGCGCGGGTGGTGAAGGTGGCGCCGGAGACGCCGTCCACGCCAGCGCCGTTGACTTCCAGCATCTCGGGGATCATGATGTCATAGGCGACGGTGCCGACGTGGCCGGTCTCGGCGCTCTCCACGATCTCGATGGCTTCGATGGCGCTGTCGCTGTAGGTGACCTTCACGGTCACGGGGCCATTGTAGCCCTCCGCGGTGGCGGTGTACTCACCGGCGGTGAAGGCCAGCTCGGCAGCCTCAGCCGCGTCGGCGGACTCGCCGCGGGCAGCGGCCAGGGCGTTCTCGACGGCTTCCTTGATGCCGTCGCGGGTCATGGTCGCGCCGGCCACGGCGTCGATGTCGCCGTCCGTGCGGCCCACCAGCGCCGCGGCATAGGTCTCAAACTGGGGCTGGCCCATGGGGACCTCACCGTCGCCGACGATCTCCACGGCGGTGATGGCGTTCTCGTCCACGGTGACCTGCACGGTCACGGGGTCGGTCTCGCTGTAGCCCTTGCCGACGCCCTCATAGGTGCCGGGGGTGAAGGCGCCTTCGGCGGCGGCCTCCTCGGCGGGCGCGGCCCCGCCGGCAGTGGCGGCAGCCAGGGCGTTCTCGACGGCTTCCTTGATGCCGTCGCGGGTCATGGTCGCGCCGGCCACGGCGTCGATGTCGCCGTCCGTGCGGCCCACCAGCGCCGCGGCATAGGTCTCAAACTGGGGCTGGCCCATGGGGACCTCGCCGTCGCCGACGATCTCCACGGCGGTGATGCCGTTCTCGTCCACGGTGACCTTGACGGTCACGGGGTCGGTCTCGCTGTAGCCCCTGCCGGTGCCCTCATAGGTGCCGGGGATGAACGCGGCGCCTTCGGCCATGCAGGCCATGGAGCCCAGCACGAGACACAGGCTCAGGAGCAAAGCAAAGATTTTCTTCATAGTACTCCTCCTCGCTTATTCTTGCCGATACTACGGCTAATCTAACAAAAACATCATATCAAAAACACAAATTCTTGTCAATTGTTAAAGTATAGTTTTGTCCCATGAATTGAAGATTTTACTGACGCCGGCATATTGATTCCGCCTGTACAAATGAATATAATAAAATAGTAAAAGTGTTTTCAGCCGGCGCCGCGGACAGAGTCGCGGCGCGGAGATCGGCAAAGGAGCAGGCAATTGCGTAAAACAAGATGGCTCAGGGGCGCCCTGGCAACGTTTTTTCTGTGCGTCTGCCTGGCGCTGTCAGGCTGCCGCGCGCCTTCAAAGGGCGGGGCGACCGTGCTGTTGGACGGGGAGCCCCTTCAACAGGCGGCGGACCCGGCCCAGGACGCGGGCGGGCTCAGGGTCTATGTCACCCTGGACGGCGTGCCGCTGATCGACCTGCCCTTTGGCGAGGCGCACACCGTCGCCGTGCGGCAGCCGGACGGCGAGGAGAACGTCGTGCGGCTCACCGGGGACGCGGTGTACATGGAGAGCGCCAACTGCGAAAACCAGGACTGCGTGGAGATGGGCGAGGTCACCCGTGAAAACCTGGAGCTGCGGGTGATGGGCGGCTTCATCATCTGCCTGCCCCACAAGCTGTCCGTGGAGGTGCGGGGCGAGTGATCCCCTCCCCCTCGGATCTGTTGGAGGATTGAATATGAAATCATCTGCGCGGGGCGTCGCCCGCTTCGGCCTGCTCACGGCGCTGGCGCTGGTGCTGGGCTATTTCGACCGGGCCATCCCCATCACCGCCCTGCTCAGCGGCGCGGTGCCCGGCATCAAGCTGGGACTGGCCAACACGGTGCTGCTCTACGGCGTCTACCTGATGGACTGGCCCAGCTGCGTGCTGCTGATGCTGGCGAAGGTGCTCCTGTCCGGCTTCATGTTCGGCTCGCTGAGCGCCATACTCTACAGCCTCTCCGGCGGCGCGCTCAGCCTCGCGGTGATGCTGCTGGTGCGCCGCCGGCCCCGGGTCGGGGCCCTGGCCATCGCAATACTGGCCGCGGCCAGCGACGCCGCGCTGCTCTGGCGGCACCCCTCTCCCAAGGGCCAGCTGCTCTGGTGCGCGATCCTCATCGCCCTGGCGTGCGTGGCCGCCGTCGCGGTATTCACGGTGCTGGGGCGCAGGCCGCAGTACGGGATCATGGCTACCTCGCTGGCCGGGGCCGTGGCCCACAACGTCGGGCAGATCCTGGTCGCAAGCTCAGTGCTCAGGACGCCCCAGCTGCTGTACACCTACCTGCCGGTGCTGGTGGGACTGGGTGCGGCGGTGGGCTGCCTGACAGGCTTCGTGGCCCAGCGGGTATTCAAGGCGCTCCGGCTAAGCGGGGCCTGAGTATTGTTTGTTGGAGGAAAGAGCATGATGAAGAAGCGCTTGACCGCGCTGACGCTGGCCCTGGCTTACCTGGCGCTGTGCCTGGGCGGCTGCGGGGCTGAGGAAAAAAAGGAGTCCGCCGTGGGCTTCTACCTGGACACCGTCATCACCCTGACGGCCTACGTTCAGGATGTCTCGGTGCTGGAGGACGCCCTGAAGGAGTGCGGCCGGTATGAAGACCTGCTTTCGCGCACCGTGGAGGGCAGCGACGTGTGGCGGCTGAACCATGCCGGAGGCGAGCCGGTGCAGGTGTCGGAGGACACCCTGCGCATCCTCGAGGCCGCGCGGCAGGTCAGCGAGCGCTCCGCCGGGGCCTTCGACGTGACCATCGCCCCGGTCTCCACGATGTGGGACTTCACCTCCGGCGCGGCGGTCCTGCCGGACGCTGAGGCGCTGCGGCTGGCGGCGGAGCAGGTGGACTACACCCGCGTGGCCGTCGACGGCGACAGGGTGACCCTCCCGGAGGGCATGATGATCGACCTGGGCGGCATCGCCAAGGGCTATATCGCCGACGCGGTCAAGGCGTACCTCGTCGAGCGCGGCGTGAAGAGCGGCATCCTCTCCTTCGGCGGCAACATCGTCGCCATCGGCAAAAAGCCCGACGGCTCGCCCTGGAAGGTGGGCATACAGGACATCGACGAACCCACCGGGGCCTACATGCTGGTGGTGCGCAGCGAGGGCGGCTCCGTCGTCACCAGCGGCATCTACGAGCGCGGCTTCGAGCTGGACGGCACGTACTACCACCACATCCTCGACTCTGAGACCGGCTGGCCGGTCCAGAACGAGCTGGCCTCGGTGACCATCCTCTCCGAGGATTCCATGCTGGGCGACGCGCTGGCCACCGCCGCCTTCGCCCTGGGCACCGAAAAGGGTCTGGCCCTGATCGAGGGCATCGAGGGCGTGGAGGCGCTGTTCATCGCCCGGGACCGCACCATCACCGGCACCTCCGGCGCGAAGGACTTCGTGCTGGACGAATGATACCGGCCTGATTTCCCATTGCGGAAAGGTTTTATTTCTCAATCTATCTGCCAACGGAGGACAAAGACATGATGAAACGCTTTGCGGCACTGCTGCTCACACTGTGCGTTTTCGCGCTGTCCGGAGCGATTGTCGCAGAAAAGACCGGGGTCTGGATCGCAGCCGCGGAAGCCGCCGGGAATGCGCCTGAAGCAGACGCCGAGGTTGGCGCCGAATCGTCCGAAGGCCCCGCGGAGGAAGCCGCGCCAGAGGAAAGTACCGAAGCCAATGAAGAATCGACCGAAGTCGGCTCCGATGGACTTCCCGCCCCGGGCTATGTGCTGGTGACCGCCTCGGGCCTTACCGGCTGGCTCCCGCTGCCGGCGGAGGGCGAAAAGACCTTCCCCCTCCCCCAGGTCATGCCCGACGGTACCCAGACGCTGAACCTCATCCACCTGACCCCGGACAGCGTGTATATGGAGGACTCCACCTGCGAAAACCACGACTGCATCGGCCAGGGGATCGTCTCCTTTGAAAACAAGGAGGAACGCATCCTCGGCAACATGATCGTCTGCCTGCCCAACCAGGTGCTGCTGGAGCTGTACACCGCGGAGGAGGTCGCCGAACTGGTCGCCATGGGCATGCCCGCGCCACAGTCCAAAGTGGAATGACTTCCGGGGCAATGTTGCTCCGACTTGAAAACAGGAAGATCCTTCGCTTCGCTCAGGATGACCACATTGAAACGCCCGTCATCCTGAACAAAGTGAAGGATCTTCTTTAATTATTCCTTATGGAAACAATTCAATGGTCAGCCCGGCAGGCGCCTGCGATAAGCGCCTGTCGGCGGCCCGATCACTTCCCGAAATAGGCGCGGATCTCCTCCATCCGGGCACTCTGCGCCACGTGGAAGGGACACCGGCCGTCGCAGTGGCCGCAGGCGACGCAGTCCTGCGCGGTGCGCTCCAGCGCCCTGTAGTGCTCCGCCGCCATGCCGTCCCCGGCCCGCGCCAGGTCGTAGTACTTGTTGATCAGGCCGATGTCCAGGCCCATCGGACACGGCTGGCAGTGGTTGCAGTACACGCAGCGCCCCCAGGCGTCCGCCGGGGCGAAGGTGCCCAGCACGCCGTAGTCCAGCGCCTCCTCGGGCTGGTCGCAGTAGGCCAGCAGCTGCTCCACCTCGCTGATGTCCTTGAAGCCGGGCAGCACCGTCAGCACGCCGGGCTTGTCCAGCGCGTAGCGGAGGCACTGCCAGGGTGTCAGCGCCCGCCCGAAGGGCGAGGTGGCCGCGTCCAGCATCTGCCCGCCGGAGAAGGGCTTCATCACCGATATGCCCACCCCCAGGCGCTCGCACTTGCGGTACAGCTCCGCGCGCTCGTCCACGCCGCCGTGGGCATACTCGCCCTGGCCGTAGTCGTAGCCGGGATTGATGGAGAACATCAGCATGTCCGGCTCGGCCTCGTCGATGATCCGGCTGGCCACCGCCGGGGTGTGGGAGGACACGCCGATGTGCCGCACCGCGCCGGCCTTTTTCATGGACAGCAGGTAGTCGTACACGCCGTTGGCCTTGTAGGTCTCCCAGTCGGAGTCCTCGTCCTGGCAGTGGATGAAGCCGTAGTCGATGTAGTCCGTCTTGAGGACCTTCAGCTGCCGCTCCAGCGAGCGCTTGACCGGGTCCAGCTCCAGCGACCAGCCGTATTCGCCCTTGCTGTAGTCTGCGCCGAAGTGTATCTGGTAGAAGATGCTGCCGCGCACGTCGCTCAGCGCCTCGCCGTAGATGGGAAAGCTGTCGCCGTGTCCCGCGGCCAGGTCGAAATAGTTGACGCCCCCCTCATAGGCCCTGCGCAGCGCCCGGACACCCTCGTCCATCCCCGCCTCGTGCGTATAGGACGAGCCGAGGCCGATCTCGCTGATCCTGTCCCCCGTGCGCCTGTTTACCCTGTACTTCATATGCCTTCCCCCCTGTTTTCCGCGCTCTGCCCCCCCGTGTTTCCGCAGTCCTGCGTCACCGGCGGGGACAATCGCTCATAGTATGATTATACTATTCTCATTCTAAAATGCAACAGGATTCGGGATGGATTTTTCGATCTGGCAACGCGGAGCGGAGGGAGGCGATGCTGTAGCATCGTTGACCGAAGCAACGCTAAGCCAGAGCGGAAAAGGCGCCCAAAGATGTTGCGGTTTAGATTGAGAAGAGTATAATATATCAAACCGGGGCCCGACGCAAGGCTTCGCTTCCGCGCGGGAAGGCCCGCCGGGATCGATTCAAAAACCATTGGACAGGCCGCGGAAAATATGATAGGATAAAGAGACGGGATATGGCTCCCGCTCTGTTGACATTATTCAAATCGGGGGATGAAACCATGACCGAAGCAAACGACCGCTTCGAGGCCCGCGTGCAGGCGCTGGCCGACCGCATATTGGACGACTATGGCAACGAGAGGGTCATCGACCGGCTGGAGATGTTCACCCAGCCCGACCGTCAGATCATCGAGGCGCTGATCGGCAAGCTGCTGCGCCTGGTGTTCCCCGGCTACTTCCGGGACTACACCTATCGCATCTACAACCCGAAGAACAACCTGTCCGCGCTGATCGAGGACGTGGCCTTCCATCTGAACCGCCAGATCGGCATCGCGCTGAAAGGCGGCGATCCGCGGGAGGATGAGTCGATCCAGCGCCGGGCCGAGGACATCACCGCCGCGTTCCTGGAGCGGCTTCCGGAGATACGCACCCTGGTGGAGACGGACCTGCAGGCCGCCTACGATGGGGACCCCGCCGCCTCCAGCAAGGCGGAGGTCATCATCGCCTATCCCGGCATCTACGCCATCACCATCAACCGGCTGGCCCACGTGCTGTACCAGCTGGAGGTGCCGCTGATCCCCCGCATCATGACGGAGTACGCCCACAGCAAGACCGGCATCGACATCCACCCCGGTGCGCAGATCGGGCGGTACTTCTTCATCGACCATGGCACCGGCATCGTCGTGGGCGAGACCACCGTCATCGGCGACAATGTGAAGGTCTATCAGGGCGTCACCCTGGGCGCGCTGTCCACCCGGGGCGGCCAGAAGCTGCACGGCAAGCGCCGCCACCCCACCATCGAGGACAACGTGACCATCTACGCCGGCGCGTCCATCCTCGGCGGCGAGACGATCATCGGCCATGACTCCGTCATCGGCTCCAACGTCTTCATCACCCACCCCATCGCCCCCGGCACCCGGGTGAGCATCAAGAACCAGGAGCTGCTGTACAAGAACGGCCAGGGCTACGTGCTCCAGTCCGACATCCCCGAGGCCGACCCCGCCTGGTTTTACGTGATCTGAGGGGCAAATTCTGCCTGTTTGCGGAGGCCCGCGTCGCGTTGCCTCCGCTTTTTACAGCCAGCTGACTTTTTTCACCTCCGCCCTTGAAATTCATACTCCCTATTGATATAATGGGAATAGCGAATGACAGGAGGGTAAACGATGATTTCGACAAAGGGCCGCTACGCGCTTCGGGTGATGATCGACCTCGCCGAACAGCAGTCGGAAGGCTATGTGCCGCTGAACGAGATCGCGGCGCGGCAGGAGATCTCCGTCAAGTACCTGGAACTGATCCTGAAATCGCTGGTGCAGAACAAGCTGCTGGAGGGCCAGCGCGGCAAGGGCGGCGGCTACCGCCTCACCCGCGCGCCGGAGGACTACACCGCGGGAGAGATCCTGGAGCTGACCGAGGGCACGCTGTCCCCCGTCGCCTGCCTGGCTCCCGGCGCGAAGCCCTGCCCCCGCTGCGACGGCTGCCGGACGCTGCCCCTGTGGCAGAGATTCGACGCGACGGTGCACGACTTCTTCTACGGGGTCACGCTGAGGGAACTGATGCGTAAAGATTGAGTTACGCATCATTATCCTATTGACATGATGGGTTTATTGCGGTATACTGTACAAAACGAACGGGAGATGAACGCCATGCGTCGCGCGCCTTTCATGCACCTCAGCCGCGCCTGTCATATGAGCAGGTGTTGTTGTCGTGGAAGAAAGCCGCGTTTCTCCTGTCTGTAAGCGTGCCTGTGCCGGCACGCCAGGTTCACCCCTATTACAGGAGATTCGCAAGGGATCTCCTGTTTTTTTCACTTCAATTTTCAAGGATGAAAGGAGTTTCACCATGACCAGGATCTTCAAGAGCGCCGATCAGCTCATCGGCAACACCCCCCTCGTGGAGTTCACCCACATCGAAGCCGCGGAGGGCCTGAAGGCCACGCTGCTGGCGAAGCTGGAATACTTCAATCCCGCGGGCAGCGTGAAGGACCGCATCGCCCGGGCCATGATCGACGACGCCGAGGCCAGCGGCGCGCTGAAGCCCGGCGCGACCATCATCGAGCCGACCTCCGGCAACACCGGCATCGGCCTGGCCGCCGTGGCCGCCGCCAGGGGCTACAGGATCATCATCGTCATGCCGGAAACCATGTCGGTGGAGCGCCGCCAGTTGATGAAGGCCTACGGCGCGGAGCTGGTGCTCACCGAGGGCAGCAAGGGCATGAAGGGCGCCATCGCCAAGGCCGACGAGCTGGCCGCGACCATCGAGAACAGCTTCATCCCCGCCCAGTTCGACAACCCCGCCAACCCGAAGGCCCACTTCGACACCACCGGCCCGGAGATCTGGGCGGACACCGACGGCAAGGTGGACATCTTCGTCGCGGGCGTGGGCACCGGCGGCACCATCACCGGCGTGGGCAAGTTCCTGAAGTCCAAGAACCCCGGCGTGAAGATCGTTGCCGTGGAGCCCGCCTCCTCCGCCGTGCTGTCCACCGGCGTGGCCGGCGCGCACAAGATCCAGGGCATCGGCGCGGGCTTCGTGCCCAAGGTGCTGGACACCCAGGTCTACGACGAGATCATCGCCGTCGCCAACGAGGACGCCTTCACCACCGGCAAGGCCATCGGCCGCCAAGAGGGCGTGCTGGTGGGCATTTCCTCCGGCGCGGCGGCCTGGGCCGCCATCCAGCTGGCCAAGCGGCCGGAGAACGCGGGCAAGACCATCGTGGCGCTGCTGCCGGACACCGGCGACCGCTACCTCTCCACGCCGATGTTCAGCGAATAAACCGTCGATCATCCCAAAAACGCCCGGGGGGCGGGGCCCCCAACCCGGGCCCCCCCCCCCCCCCATTATCCCCCAATACAGGGGTTTCAAACTACCCCCCCCCGGGCGGGCCCGGCTG
>JAUMVG010000003.1:54295-129756 GCA_030530315.1 Clostridia bacterium
CCCTTTTTACTGCTAAAAACCCGGCAAACACCCCACACCCGCCCGGGGGGGGGGCCCGAACCGCGGTCCCGCCCCCCGGCGCATTTCTCGCCAATTACTGGATTTCGATCTTCCGCGCCTCGGGGAGTGCCTGCTTCTCCTGCTTGGGCAGATTCAGAGTCAGCACGCCGTCCTTGAAGGCGGCGGTGATGTCCTCCTCGCGGATGCCCTCCACGTTGAAGGAGCGGCTCACGCTGCCATAGCGGCGCTCGCGGTAGATGTAGTGGTCGTCCTCGCCCTTGTTCTCCTTCTCCTGGTTGTAGTGGGCGGAGATGGTCAACACGTCGTTGTTCAGCTCCACCTGCACGTCGTCCTTCGACGCGCCGGGGATCTCGGCCTCCAGCGTGTAGCGGTCGCCGTCGTCGCGGACATCCACCTTCATGGGGCGTTCGGCCCGCACCATGCCGTCGAAGAACGGGCGGAAGAAGCTGTCGCCGAAGTCGTCAAAAAAGCTCCTGGGGGCAACGCTGCGATTGCTGCGATAGGGTATCATTCCGAACATATTCATATCCTCCTTTTCTGTCCGCGGGGCCGCGCCCGGCGCGGACGGTCGACATTGCTATTATCCTCAGCGGGGCGTCGCTCTATGCTCTCCCGCTGACATCTATCATTATAGTCAAAGGTCAAAGAAAGTCAATAACCCAATACATGAATTTACCGATGTTTAACAATTTGCCATTTTGCCTTGACAATTTTCCCCCGCCGGCATAGAATGGAAGTTGGGCCCGGGGCCGCGCCGCGCGGCAACACTCGCCCCTGCGGAGGCGATTCCGCCCACAGGCTTATCTCCCCATGGAGGAGCAAGGATACCATGAAACAGACCACGCTGTGCTATATCGAGCGCGGCAGCCAGTACCTGATGCTGCACCGCACGCGCAAGGCCCACGACGACAACCACGACAAGTGGATCGGCATCGGCGGCCACATCGAGCCCGGGGAGACTCCCCTGGAGTGCATCCTGCGAGAAACTCTGGAGGAGACCGGGCTGACGCTCGCGGACTGCCGGTATCGGGGCATCGTCCATTTCCGCTCGGACAGCTATCCTGACGAGGACATGCACCTGTTCACCGCCACCCGCTTCGCCGGCGATATGATCGACTGCGACGAGGGCGAGCTGGCCTGGATCGACAAGGACAGACTGCTGTCCCTGACGCTGTGGGAGGGCGACCGGGTGTTCCTGGCGCTGCTGGACCGGCGGGAATCCTTCTTCGACCTGACCCTGGAATACCGGGGCGAATCCCTCGCCCGGGCCGTGCTGGACGGCCGCGTGCTCGCCCTGCCCTTCGACCCGGACGCGGCGGGATTATAGACCCGGTTCCCGGATCACGCCTATCCCTTCTCAGAATCAAAGAAACACCTATAAGGAGGCGGCGTATATGCGCTGCAGCTGTCACAACTGCGACACCTACATGGTACATTCCGAGGGCCTTGAGCTGGGCTGCGTCTGTCCCCAGTGCGGCTATCGCTGCAAGGCCTGCCTGGGCACCAACAGCGTCGTCAGCCGGGAGGCACTCTCCGGCCTCAAGGACAACGCGCTGCTGATGCAGGACATCTTTTCCAGCTTCGACAGCCAGGACGAAGCCCCGGACCTGGAGGACGACCCCACCAAGTGGGGCGACAGCCAGTGGGAGGACTGACTGAACCTAACGTTATCCCTTTGGAATTGTCTGTTCCCGCCGTGTTGCGACACTCCGTTTGATGAGCGCCGCCAGGCGGGAACAGTACTGTATTCTATGCGCGTTTCAGACTCCGCATTCCCAACTCTCTTTGTCTGATTTGCGCTTGCGCGTTTCCGGCGTTTGTGCTATGATTGTGTTAAAGCTATGTCAAGCATTCACAACGGCTTACGGAGGAACGACGCATGAACAAGATCATACAAAAACTGAGGGACCATCGCCTGATCTATCTGTCGGCGGCCGTCGGCCTGCTGCTGATCCTCTTTCCCAAGGAGTTCACCGGAATCGCGCCCTATGTGATCAGCGCGGTGCTGATCGTTCGCATCATCCTCACCGTCATCATCATGCGCGGGAACGACAAGTTCACGAATCGGCTCGTCCTCGGGCCCGCCACTGTCGGCGACTGCTTCATATCCCTTGTGCTGAGCGGCATGCTGATCGCCTATGGCGCCGGCTCCATCGGCCCCCTGGGCAGCATCTGGGCCATACTGTCACTGCTCGAGGCAGGCAGGGAACTGGACGAGATGGTCCATGAGCACCACTATCCCCCCATTCGGGTGATCATCATGCTGATCATGACGGTGCTGGCGATCCTGCTGCTGTTTGACCCGGAGGAGCACTTCGCCTTCCACGTGCGCATTCTGGGCATTGAGATCATACTGTCCGTGTGCCAGTGGCTGGGGCTGTTCAAGCGCCTTGGATTCAAAAAGCATGGCGAAAGCGGCGAATGAACGACAGGCCAACAAAATGATGGTCGGCCTGCTCCTTTGGAACCCGCCAACCCGGAAAGACGCTCCGTTTACCCAATCATGCACAATTCAAAAGATTCTTCGCTCCGTTCTGAATGGCAGGAATTCCGCCGTAGTCATTCTGAGCGGAGCGAAGAATCTGTTTTGGTTCTTCACGGAAACTTGGGGATTAACACCACACTTACTTCATTAACGTTATGTGCAGGATTCTGTGCTTTGCTCAGGATGACAGGGCCTCGTTTCGGTGTCATCCTGGGCGAAGCGTTCGCGTAAGCATTGCGAAGCACAGGATCTGTATGTTTCCTTAGCCAACAGCAGTGAAAGAGACATCTCAGGGATCGTATCGTCTCATCCCCCAGTTTTCCGTGAAGAGCCATTATTTCCACTGAGCGCCTTCGACGATCAGCGCGCCGCAGGTATCGTCCCGGAAGAATTGGGACACCGAACAGCCCGATTCGTCCAGCAGCTCAAAGAACCCGGCCCCGCCGTCCTCGCAGAGCCGCCGGTAGCAGTCCTCCGGGCAGTAGGCGCGGAAGTCGGCGATGCCCGCCTCCCGGCAGCGGTCCAGGTACGCGCGCAGCGCCGCCTCGTCCGCCACCCGAGCGAATTCCGGGTAGTAGGTCACCTCGTCCAGGATCACCCGCCGCCCGCTGGCGCGCCAGACGAAGCTCTCCACGCCATGGGCATAGACGAACGGGGACAGCTCCTCCGCCACCGCCTCGAATTCCGTGCCGTCGGGCAGCAGGAACTGGGCCGAGGCACTCCGGGCCTCCAACGCCTCCGACAGTCCGGCACGCACGTCGTCCAGCCCGGCGGGGACCACCACGGCCTCGCCGTAGGCTGCCTCTGAGACGACCACCATCCGGCTCTCCTCGTCGTAGCCGTAGGACACGTTGTACAGCCGGGAGGCGCTCAGCAGCGCCACCAGCCCGGCATGGTCGTTCGCGAACAGCGCCCGGCCAAGCTCCGGGGTGAAGTAAATGGCAAATTCACCGGCGCCGGCCTCGGCACAGGCCTCGATCCAGGCGGAGACCTCCTCGGCGGTCTCGCAGATGGCAAAGCGCTTCCGGTATTCCAGGTCGGTCAGCTCCACGATGCCGTTCTGGGCGTACCAGCCGCAGGCCGTGACGCCGGTGGAATACAGCAGGGCCTTCACCCGCTCCTCGTTCACCGCGCCCCCGGACGCCTCGGGGATCAGCAGCGCGATGCGCTTCGGCCGCTCGGCGGCCTTTTCCCGGAACAGCGCGTAGAGCCCGTCCCAGGAGTCCGTGGCGTGCAGCGCCAGATCGCCGTCCCGCAGCGCGTTGGACGTGTCCGTCTCCAGGGCCACCGTCAGCGCCCGCCCGTCCCAGGCATGGGACAGCCCGATCGCGTCGCTGCCCAGGTTGTAGTTGCAATAGAGGATGCCCGGGTCCTGGTCGTCCCAGGTCACGTCCACGGACACCCAGTGCCCGTCGATGTTCACCAAATTCCACAGGTGACTGCCATCCTCCCCGGTCTCCTGGGGAACGTCCTCCTCCGGCGCTTCGGTGGAAAAGCCGTGGATGAAGCGGGTCTCGAGCCCCGCCAGCCCGCAGCACAGGGAGAAGGCGTCGCTGTAGCCGTCGCAGTCCGCCCTGCCGTCCAGCAGCGCGCCGACGGCGCAGTCCTTGCGGCCCAGCGGATCGTCCTCGGCGCTGTAGGCGATGATCCCGCACAGGGCATCGTGGATGTATCGCTCGCGTTCGAGGGCGCTGCCCTCCGCGCCTTCGGCCACCGCCAGCGCCGCCTGGAGGGTCTGCCGCTCCGCATCGCTCAGCGCGGAAGTGTCCCCCATCCGCCAGGCGCGCAGGATGCGCTGCCCGGCATAGTAGTTCGGCGCGTCGAACACGGACATGGAGAGCTCCTCCACCCGGTACTCCCGGAAATCTATGACGCCGCAGTTCACGGCGATGTCCGCCAGCAGTGGCGCGTCGCCGACCGACGCGTTCCTATGCACCTCGTCCAACAGTTCATCCCCGCAGAGAATGAAGAAGGTGTCCATCTGTTCCCGGGCCGCGGCGTCGAAGGCCTCTGCGAAGGCTGCGACATCCGCCACGGGCAGCAGGTGGCGCTTCGCCGCGATGGCGAGGTCCTCCGGGCCGAAGGGCGTCGCCACATCCTCTTCCCGCAGGCTGCCCGCGGCCTGGAGCAGCAGCGTCCCGGCGCGCCTGGCTGACGCGTCGCCGTCCTCTTCCATGGCAGCCAGCGCCTCGCGGATGTCGTTGGCGGCCGCACACTTCCCGTCCAGGAAGCCCAGCAGCTCCTCCAGCGCCTCCGGGATGGCCCCGCCGCGCTGGCTGACACCGGGAAAGCTGCTCAGCGCGTTACCATACACCGCCAGGCAGGAGCCCGCCGTGGCCGCCGGCGTCTCAAAGCTCAGCCGGGATTCCGCCCCGCCGGGGATGCCCGCCGCCAGGGCGATCGTCAGCGCCAGCATCGTCAGCGCTGTCAACACTCTCTTCATCGTCGCACCGCCTCCCGCAGTCGTTTGCGTCGTCGTTCATCAAAGCCGTGGATTTGGGAATACTATCCGATTGTTAAGCCGAAGGGTGAATCCGTTCGGCGTCGATGAGAGTTTTTGAGGTGCCCATAAGGGTACATCTAAAAACTAACGCGACGCCCGACGCGATGAATTTGGGGCAGATTTGGCTTGCAAAAGGCGCAGGCTGCCTGGTGGGCAGTCAAGATTTTTGCAAGCCGAAGATGGCTAAAATTCAGCCGTTCGGCGTCGATGAGAGTTTTTAGAGGTGCCTATAAGGAGTGAACGCCATGGAGCGCGTCCCGCGCCGGGTCAGCCGTATCCTTGCGGCCTACCGCGAAAGCGGCGCGCCGACGGCGGCGGCGTCCCTGGCCTATTTTCTGCTGATGAGCCTGTTCCCGGTGCTGCTGTGCGTCAACCACGTCGTCGGAGGCTTCCACAGCAACCTCCGGGCACTGATCGAGCCGGTGGCTCCCCTGCTGCCCGGGCCGCTGCCGGGGCTGATCTTCGCCTTTCTGGATCGCGCCGCCGAGGGGCGCTCGCCCCTGCTCTTCTGGGCGGCCCTGCTGGCGGCGATCTCCTCCGGCTCCGCGGGGCTGCGGACCATCCTCCGGGTGATGGACGGCCTCTATCACCGGCCCGCGCCTGCGCCGATCAGGCGAGCCATCCAGAGCGCGCTGCTGTCGCTGCTGCTCCTGCTGGCGGTCTATCTCTCCGTGGCGGTGATCCTCACCGGCAACTGGTTCTTCGCGCTGCTGCGGGATCGGCTTCCCACCCGCCTTTTTTCCGCGCTGGCCCTCGGGGATATCTCCCGGCTGTGGTGCCCGCTGCGCTACGCGCTGCTGTTCTGCGCGGTGCTGCTGTTGGTATTGACGGTCTATCGGGCCGGGACGCCGCGCAGCGTGCCGCCGCGCAGGCTGCTGGCCGCCGCCGCCCTTTCCGCGTTGGCGATGGCCGCCTGCTCGGCGCTGTTCAGCGGCGTTGTGGGCATGAGCGCCCGCTACGCGCTGCTCTACGGAGCCCTCGCCTCGCTGGTCACGGTGATGGTGTGGCTGTACTGGTGCGGCTACATCCTGCTGTTCGGCGCCGTGGTCACCAGCTGCCTATGACAGTTTTTCCCATTATACCCTGCCCTGCCAGCCCTTGTAAATACCCGTTTTGCTTTCCCGGCGCCGCCCATCCATAATCGAACACGGCATGTCAAAACCGTGAAATCTCCTCCGCTTGCCTTGACAAGAACATATGTTCGATATTATAATCAAAGCATCAAGGGCGTGCCAAGGGAACCGGCGCGCCGGGGAGGAACCATGAAAAACATCTTTGGCAACGCGATACAAAAGAAACGGCGCGGCCTGTGCAAGCGCTGCGCCTTTACGGGCTACCGGCCTCAGAAGATGCCCTGGGGCTTCGACGAGATGGACCCCACCTGCCTGGAATTCAAGTTCCGGCTGCGGGAGTCGCTGGAGTACCTGATCGGCATGGGCTACGCGGACTTCCTGTCCGGGGCTGCCCTGGGCTTTGACCTGATGGCCTCGGAGATCGTGTTGTCCCTGCGGGAGAAGTACCCCTGGATCCGACTGATCATGGTCATTCCCTTCGACGGCCAGGCGGACCGCTGGACGCCGGAGCAGCGCAGCCGCCGGGAGGCCATCATCGAGGCGTCGGACAAGGTCGTGCGCATCAGCCACGCCTACGACAAGGGCGTTTTTTTCCGGCGCAACCACTTCCTGGTGGAATCCGCCGACCTGCTCCTGGCGGCCTACGACGGCCAGCCCGGCGGCACGGCGGCCACCGTGGCCTATGCCCACGCCCGGGGCGTGCGGGTGCTCCGTCTGCCCCCGGTGCGGCGGGCCGAATCGCGCGCGGCGGGTTGAAGGACGCCTGAGCTCTAAACCGGGAGGCTGCCCGATTGCCGGATCAGTACGCGCTCCGGGAATACGGTGCGCCTTCCCGGTCGGCGTGGCCCGAAGCAGCACATCGGCAATCATTACAGAGCTGTTACACACCTTTTCATTCCGATGGATTACTGGATTTTGGGGCAGGCCTGCGCTATAATGGACGTTGCGTGCCCCGGCAAAGGAGAAAGAACGCCATGGACGACGGCGAGATCCTCGCGCCAAGCGACGATCGGCCCCCGGTCGAGGACATGCAGATTGCCAATATGGATGGCATCGACTACGTGACGCTGCTCATGGAGAGCAGGATCATGCAGCTTTCATAAATCAATCGGAGGAACGGTCGCCATGCGCATACTGATACTGAACGGCTCCCCCGCCGGAAAGGACAGCATCACGCTGTTCACAGCGCGGTACATCGAATCCCACTTCCCCGCCCACAGCTTCGAGACGCTGCACGTGGGCCAGCGCATCCGCGCCATGGAGAAGGACTTCGCGCCCTGCAGGGAGGCGCTGGAGCGCGCGGACCTGATACTGTTCTGCTACCCGGTGTACACCTTCCTGGCGCCCGCGCAGCTGCACCGGTTCATCGAATTGATGAAGGCCAGCGGCGTGGATTTCACCGGCAAGTGGGCCACCCAGCTGACCACCTCCAAGCACTTCTACGACGTCACGGCCCACCGGTTCATCCAGGACAACTGCGGGGACCTGGGCCTGCGCTACGTCCGCGGGCTCTCCGCGGACATGGACGACCTGCTGAGCGAAAAGGGCCGCGCCCAGGCGCTGGACTTCTTCCGCTTCACGCTACGGAGCATGGAAGAGGGCTGGCAGGAGCCGGCACTCCCCCGCCTTTCGGAGACCGCCACCCCGCTTCGGCTGGCCGACGCCGCCGCCGACGCCTATGAGGTTCCGTCCCCGAAGCGCGTCGTGATCGTTTCCGACCTGCCCGAGGCATCCGCCGACCCGGCTCACGCCCGTCTGCGGGCCATGCGGGACCGGCTGGCGGTCCGGCTGGGAAACGCCGAGGTCGCCCTGATGGACGTCAGCGCCTTTCCCTTCGCCGGGGGCTGCCTGGGCTGCTTCCACTGCGCAGCGGACGGCCAGTGCGTCTACAGGGACGGCTTCGACCGCTGGCTGCGGGAGAACATACAGACCGCCGACGCCATCGTCTACGCCTATGTCATCCGGGACCACTCCATGGGCAGCCGCTTCAAGCTGTTCGACGACCGGCAGTTCTGCAACGGCCACCGCACCGTCACCATGGGCAAGCCCGTGGCCTACCTGGTGGACGGGCGCCTAGACGTCGAGCCGAACCTGCGCATGCTGATGGAATCCCGGGCCCAGGTGGGCGGCAACTTCCTGGCGGGCGTCGCCACGGACCAGGCCGACCCCGACGCCGAGGTGGACCGCCTGGCGGGCACGCTGCTGTGGGCGCTGGAACACGACTACCAGCCGCCCCAGAACTTCTTTGGCGTGGGCGGGCTGAAGATCTTCCGGGACCTGATCTACCAGATGCGGGGCATGATGCGGGCCGACCACAAATTCTACAAGGCCCATGGCTTCTACGATTTCCCCCAGAAGCGCCGGGGCCGCATCGCTGCCATGTACCTGGTCGGCGCGATGATGAACAACAAAAAGCTCCGGGGCAAGCTGGGCGGCAGGATGACCGAGGGCATGACCATGCCCTACCGGAAGGTCCTCGAAAGGGAATCCGACCGGCCCGACAAACAGAGCTGATTGCAATATAATAGCTCATCACAGAAAGTTGGGGGTTGCATTGATGTAATGGCAGAACATAGCCCTCAATGCCGCAGGGCAACGCAATGTACAGATCCTTCGCTCCGCTCAGGATGACAAACGACGCAATGCTGTCATCCTGAGCGGAGCGAAGGATCTGTACGAAGCGTCGAGTGGCTGCATTCTGCAAATCCCTCGACTTTCCGTGAAGAACCAGGAATAATGGCGTTTCTGTGCTTGGCTCTCCCCCGTGAGGGGGAGAGCTGGCACGGCGAAGCCGAGACTGAGAGGGGGCATCCCCCAGAAAACCGTGAAGAACCAATATAATGCGGAGGACGCGATGTATCTCATCGCGACCTCCGCACGTTTATTCAGATATCACTCCTTGTTTTTCCGCCTCGAGGCCAGCCTGCTGCAGGCCAGCACACCGACCATCAGCAGCACCGGGAAACCCACTGCCGCCAGGATGCCCAGCTTCAGGTTGTCGGAAAAGGCGCTGGACACCAGGCCCACCAGGGTCGGCCCGCCGGAGCAGCCGACGTCTCCGCCCAGGGCCAGCAGCGCGAACAGCGCCGTGCCGCCACGGGGCAGCGCCGCGGCCGCCTTGCTGAAGCTGCCCGGCCACATGATGCCCACGGACAGGCCGCACAGGGCGCAGCCCACCAGGTTCACCACCGGCGAGGGCACCAGGGAGATGCACAGATAGGAGAAGACGCACAGCAGGCAGCTGCCCACCATGAAGCTGTCCAGGTTGATCCTGTGGCCGTACTTGCCGTAGAAGGCCCGGGCGCCGCCCATCAGTACGGCGAAGGCCATCGGCCCTGCCAGGTCGCCCGCCGTCTTGGAGATGTTCAGGCCCTTCTCCGCGAAGGTGGAAGCCCACTGGCTCACCGCCTGCTCGCTGGCGCCGGAGCAGATCATCATGATCATCAGCACCCAGAACAGCTTCATGCCGAAGAGCTCCCTCAGGCTCATGCCCTTTTCGCCCTCCTGGATCAGCGGCGCGATGGGCACGCGGGCAAAGGCGAAGATGTTCGCCAGGGGCACCAGCGCCCAGATCAGCGCCAACAGCTTCCAGTGGGCGATACCGAAGGCCCGGAAGAACAGCGTGGAGAGCAGCACCACGCCCACGTGACCCCAGCAGTAGAAGGAGTGGAGCATGCTCATGGCCTTCTCCTTGTTGTCCGAAGGACAGGCCTCCACCACGGGGCTGACCAGAACCTCCAGCAGGCCGCCGCCGATGGCGTAGATGATCACGCAGATCAGTATGCCGCCAAAGGCCCCGGGCACGATCTCCGGCAGCACCGTCAGCAGCATGAGGCCCGCCGCCGAGAACACGTGGGCCAGTATCAGCGACGCCCGGTAGCCGATCCTGTCCACGAAGGTGACGGAGGCCAGGTCCACCAGCAGCTGCACGCCGAAGTTCAGCGTCACCAGCAGGGTGATCTGCGCCAGCGGGATGCCGTAGCTGCGCTGGAAGGTCAAAAACAGCAGCGGCACGAAGTTGTTCACGATGGCCTGCACGATGTAGCCCACGAAGCAGGCGACGATGGTCCGGTTGTAGTTCTTCTTCATAATGTCAGTACCTCAATGTTGGCAGACTTTGGTCTGTAACGGTTTCATCAGACCGAAGTCCGGGAATCCTTCAGCGTCCGGTTCAGCAGGAACAGCGCGAACATCGCGCCGCAGGCCTCGCCCACCGGCAGCGCCGCGGCCAGGCCCACCTCTCCGAACAGCCGATCCAGCAGGAACATGAAGGGGATGTAGAACACCAACTCCCGCACGAAGGCGTGCAGCATGGTCTCCTTGCCGCGGCCCATGGCCTGCATGCAATAGGAGGTGTGGTAGTTGATGAACTGCACCGGCGAGGCCACGCAGCGGATCCTCAGGAACAGCGTGGCGTAGCCCACCGTCCTGAGAGCCAGCGCCACATCCCCCGCCGAGGTGCTCAGGAACAGCCGCGCGGCCTGGCTGGCGAACACCTCGAACAGCGCGATGCAGGCCACGGACACCAGCAGTCCCGTGC
The DNA here is from genome assembly GCA_030530315.1 of Clostridia bacterium. Classification (GTDB taxonomy): domain Bacteria; phylum Bacillota; class Clostridia; order Christensenellales; family Aristaeellaceae; genus UBA2862. The sequence goes on from JAUMVG010000003.1 coordinate 64,918, forward strand.
GCCGCGCCAAGTCAATGACATCCTTCATGCGGCGGCGGTTGCCGGAGGAGTAGTTGTAAGCCACGATGGGCAGCATGCCCTGGCAGATGCCGATGTTGATGGCGTTGGGCACCCGCTCCACCTTCATGACGATGCCCATGCCCGCCAGCACGAGGTCGTTGTGGGCCGCGGCGATGATGTTCACGCAGATGTTGGCCACGTCGAACAGCCCGGTCAGGATCGCCGAAGGCACGCCCACGGCGAACAGCGCCTTCACCTGCGCCTTCTCGAGAGTGCGCGCCCCCTTGAGGCTCAGGCTCAGCGGCGCCTCGCCGGAGGCCCTGCGGTAGGCCAGCAGCAGGTACAGGCAGGCCGCGGCATTGGACAGCGCCGTGGCGATCGCCGCGCCGGTGACCTCCTGGCCCCTCGGCAGCAGCACGAACATGAACAGCGGGTCCAAAGCCACGTTCAGCAGGCCGCCCATGCTCAGGCCGATGCTGGCCTGACTGGAGAAGCCTGCGTTGCGCAGCAGGTGCGCCAGCGTCATGGACAGTATGCTGGGCACGCTGCCGAGCACGATGACGATCAGGGCATAGCTGCGGGCATAGCCCAGGGTGTCGTCGGAGGCGCCGAGGAAGCGGAGGATCGGGTTCAGGAACAGCCCGATCAGCGCCGAATAGACCAGCGCCACCCCCAGCGCGCCATAGAAGCCGAAGGCGCTCACCTTTTTCGCCGAATCCAGCTCCTTGCGGCCCATCAGCCGGGCCACCAGGCTGCCGCCGCCGATGCCGAACAGGTTCGACAGCGCCACGTTCATCATCACCATCGTCAGCGTCAGCGTCGTGGCCGCCATCATGTAGGAATTGCCCGTCCGCCCGATAAAAAAGGCGTCCACCATGTTGTAGATCAGGTTGATGATCTGGCTGATGATGGTGGGGATCGCCATGGCGAACAAAGCCTGTCCCACCGGCGCTTCGGCAAAGAGCTCCTGCTTGCTCATATTCTGGCTTTTCATAAACCATCCCACCGTTTCCCATTTGAGTGCGGGCGCCGCGTTCACGGTCCGCATGGCGCTATTATAGCAAACAGGGCGGCGAAATGTCTACAACGGTGATTTTAAATCTGGCTGAAAAACAGGGGTTTCGCCGCCCAGCGAGGCGCTGTGAAAGCAATATACCATATGGTAACATCAGCGGCCTTGACAGCCCCATACCCGCATAATACAATGGTCCAAAAGCCCTGTCTATTTGCTGACCTTCAAAGGAGAAACCCCATGCAAAGCAAAGCCCCCGCTGAAAACAAGATGGGCGTCATGCCCATCCCAAAGCTGATACTGAACATGTCCCTGCCGATGATCCTGTCCATGCTGGTGCAGGCGCTCTACAACGTGGTGGACAGCTACTTCGTCGCCCGCTTCGAGCAGGACGCCCTCACGGCGGTCTCCCTGGCCTTCCCCGCCCAGAACCTGATGATCGGCGTGGCTACGGGCACGGCGGTGGGCGTCAACGCCCTGCTCTCCCGGGCACTCGGTGAAAAGAACCCGAAGCTGGCCAACCAGATCGCCGAGAACGGCGTGTTCCTGGCGCTGGTGGGCTACGCGATATTCCTGCTGTTCGGCCTGTTCGGCGTGCGGCACTTCTTCGCCGCCCAGACGGACGTGGCCAAGATCGTGGGCTACGGCGTGGACTACCTGACGGTCATCTGCTGCTTCAGCTTCGGCGTGTTCGGCCAGATCATGTTCGAGCGCCTGATGCAGTCCACCGGCCGCACGATCTACACCATGTTCACCCAGGGCATTGGTGCGATCATCAACATCATCCTCGATCCCGTCTTCATCTTCGTGTTCCACCAGGGCGCGAAGGGCGCGGCCATCGCCACGGTCATCGGCCAGATCATCGCCTTCGGCCTGGCCGTCACGCTGAATCATCTGAAGAACTCCGACATCCAGCTGAACCTGCGCAAATTCCGCCCGAGCCCGCGCCTGATCGGCCGCATCTACGCCATCGGCGTGCCCTCGATCCTGATGGTGGCCATCGGCTCGATCATGACCTTCCTGATGAACATCATCCTGATCTCCTACACCGCCGCGAAGGAGCTCTCCGCCACGGTGTTCGGCGTCTACTTCAAGCTGAACAGCTTCGTGTTCATGCCGGTGTTCGGCCTGAACAACGGCATCATCCCCATCATCGCCTACAACTATGGCGCGCGCAACCGCCGCCGGATGATGGAGGCCGTGAAGCTGGCGGTGGTCTTCGCGGCCAGCTACATCCTGCTGGGCATGCTGGCCTTCATGCTGATCCCCGGGCCGCTGCTGAAGATCTTCAACGCCTCCCCCGACATGCTGAGGGTGGGCATCCCCGCCATCCGCATCATCGGCAGCACGTTCCTGTTCGCGGGCACCTGCATCGCCATGGGCTCGGTGTTCCAGGCCCTGGGCTATGGCACCTATTCGATGATCGTGTCCTTCGCCCGCCAGCTGGTGGTGCTGCTGCCCTCGGCCTACCTGCTGGCCCGCCTTGGCATGAGCACCGGCAACGACACGCTGGTCTGGTACTCCTTCCCCATCGCCGAGATCGCCTCCCTGCTCACGACGCTGATCCTGTTCCGGCGGCTGTACAAGAACGTGATCGAGCCGATCCCGGAGGGAAATGCATAAGGGAATGCCCAGCAAAAGCAGTATAGACATGGAAGATCCTTCGCTTCGATCAGGATGACGCCGATACCGTTGTCATCCCGAATGAAGTGAGGGATCTTTTCATTTTTCTTATTTGAGAATCGTATTGTGCTCCTCGCGAAAACGCGAAGGAACGCCTTGTGTTCCGGGCTTCTTCACCGCCTGCCGCCAAACAGGCCCCCGGTGAGCTCTCCGGCGCGGGTCCTTATCTTCTGCCACGCGCCCTTGAGGCTGCCGGTGGAGACCAGGGCGTAGGCCAGCGCTGCCAGCGCCGCGAGGCCCAGCGCCCAGCCGACGCCCCGGGCCACAGCGGAGCCCCGGGTGCTCTTTGCGCCTTCGGCCTTGGCGCCGCCGCCGTAGAGGACGTCGTCCAGCACCTCGGCGATGTAGGCCGTGGCCTCCTGGGCCTTTTCCTTCTCGATCTCATGGGTGCCGAACTCCAACAGCAGGGCATGGGGATACAGCTCCTGGTTGTAGTTGCCCCTGCCGATGAAGATGTCCTTGATCAGGCCGGGATACTTCTCGTCCGCGGCGGCCTTGATCTGCCGGGCAAAGGCCTTGTTCTCGGCGGAATTCTGGTTGCTGCGGCCCACGAACAGCCGCACCTTGCTGATGTCCTCGCCGTCCACCTCGGTCTCGTACTGCTCGGCGGGCACGGCGTCCCGGTGGATGTCCAGCAGGGCGTCCGGGCCCTGCTTCAGCAGCTCCTCCGCCGTGCGCCGGGAGCGGCTGTAGGCATCCGCGTCGTGGGGCAGGAAGGTCTCCTTGGAATAGGCCGCCTCGATGCCCCGCGCCTCCAGGGCTTCCTTCAGGCTGTCACCCACGTCGTAGATACCCGCGCCCTCCCACTTGGAGGCCGTGCCATCGTTTGGCACGTAGCTTTCGTCGCTGTGGGTGGAATACATGGCGATCAGCTTCTTGCCGTCGTCCGCCGCGTCCTCGGCCATCGCGGCAAAGGCGGCCTCGGCATCCGCCTCCCGGGCGGTGCCGAGGTACTCCGCCGTGGCGGTCTGGGCGGCGTCGTCCACGCTGACCACCCGGTACCAGCCGTCGTCCCCGGAGATATACTCATCCCCCTCGTACATGCGCCCGGCCCGCTGGGTCAGGGCGTTTCCTTCCCCGTCCAGCAGCGTGTACAGGCAGTCGCCGTCCATCTCCGCCAGCGCCGGAAGGGCGGCCAGCGTCAATGCCGCCGCCAGCGCGGCGATCCGCAGAACCGCCCGCCTCATCGCTGCTCCCTCCTGACAAAGTCCCCGTTTCTGAACTCCCGGGTGGGCTTGCGGCGGCCCCGGGAGGCGCGCTCCAGTATCTCGCCCAGCAGCTCGCTGATCAGCACCGCCAGCAGGCCGGCAATCACGACCGCGTCAAAGCCGCCCGCGCCTCCCAGAGCAAGCCGCTGGCGCGCGCCCATGGCGTTGGCATAGCCCCAGTTGGCGAGGTCCGCCAGCATCACGCCTACGGTACCCGCGATGAACGCGCCGCGCCGGGAGCGACCGAACACGTAGGCGATCAGGCCGGCGGCAATGCCGTAGGCATAGATCGGATCGATGGCCATGTTTTCCGGTTCAGACGGCAGCAGCCGGCCCAGCGAGAACACCGCCACGCCTGTCAGCAGCGCCGCCAGCAGGCTGCGCGCCCGCTCGATGAAGGTGTCCGCCTTCGTCCACAGGTAGACGCACAGCGCCAGCGGAACCAGCGCGCCGCCGATATTGAAGGCAAAGGTGTCCGTCACCGGAATGTCCGGCACGAAGCCGCCCGCGATGATCAGCGCGATGAACAGTATCGCCTGCCGGTCCGTCAGGCGCAGCCGGTCCAGCACCCGCTGGCCCGCGCCGAACAGGATCAGCAGGCCCGTAAGGATCAGGAGAATAAAGCCGATGGTCATGCAGTTCCCTCCGAATCATGAAATGGTGGGGTTTGGTTTCGGAGGTAGTATGAACCGTCGGTGGGAAATTTATGAACGCGGTGGAAAAACGGCGCGCTGCGCGGGAAGCAAATGATTGTCGATACGCTTCTTTGAAACCTGCCGACCCGGATAACATCGTAAAAATTTTTCCAACATAAAAGAGGTTCTTCACGGAAGTTGTGGGTTAGCGACCCCTTCCGTCTCGGCTGCGCCGAGCCACCTCTCTCGAGGAGGAAGGCCCAGTTGCCTGCTTTTGCCGCCAAAAGGCTCCCTCTCCGAGGAAGCTGGCACGCGCAGCGTAACTGAGGGAGTTTAACGTAATCCCACAACCTTCTGTGAAGAATCATAAAAGGGTCCGCCGCGCGTCGCGGCGAACCCATGGTTTTCATCCATTTAACCCCATCCGTAGTCAATTCTTGCAGCTCTCAAACGTCTCCGTCAGCCCCGCCCGCAGGTCGTAGCCCGGCTTCCAGCCGAGGGACTCCAGTTTCGCAGGGTTGAGGACGGCCCGGGTGACCCGGGTGTAGCCGGCCCGCTCCGCCTCCGGGGGCAGATCAAAGGCGAGCTTCACGCCGGCGATGCCCGCGAGGGTCTCGGCGTACTGGCGGATCGAGGCGATCGAGCCGCGATTGGCCACGTTGTAGGCCTCGGCTCTTTCACCTTTAGCCAGCAGCGTCAGCAGCGCGGCGACGGCGTCGGCCACGTAGCAGAAGGAGCGCACCTGGCTGCCGGCGCTTTTCATCACGATATCCTCCCCCGCCAGCGCCTTGCGGATGAACTGGGCGTCCGCGCGGCTGTTGGTGGCCGTGAAGGTGGGTCCGTAGACGTGGCACAGCCGCGCCACCACCGTGTCCACGCCGTACTGGGCGGCATAGCTGGCGCAGAGGGTCTCCGCGGCACGCTTGCTCTCCGGGTAGCAGGAGCGGGGCTTCATGGTGTCGATCCAGCCCTGGTCCCCCTCGGAAAAGCCCTCCTCGAACACCGGGTTCTCGCCGTAGATCTCCCCCGTGGAGAGCATCAGGAAGCGCCCGTGTCCCTGGCCGCGCAGCCGTTCCAGCAGCTGCATCGTGCCGAACAGGTTGGCCTGCATCGTGCCCACCGGATCGGTGGAGTAGGCCAGCGGGTGGGCGCTGGTGGCGGCATGGATGATGTAGTCCGGCTCAAAGTCCAGCGCGACGTGCTTCGTGGCGTCGTAAGGCACGTAGTGGAAGCAGGGCCGCTCCGCCGCCTCGCCGAAGCGGGCGCGCACGCCGGCCTCGCTGCGCCCTGCGGCGTAGAGCTCGATCCCCGCGCCCCGCGTCGCGTTCAGCCGCAGCAGCGCGTCCATCAGAAAAGAGCCCACCAGGCCCGTGGCGCCGGTGATCAGCACCCGGCTGCCGTTGAGCGCCTCCAGCCCGACAGCCCCGTCCAGGGCGGCGTCCAGGCCGCGCGCGTAGATCTCCCGATTGAACATATCGCACCTCGCTTGTGATTCGCGTTTGGATCACACGTCCATTTCCATCCGCAGGTAGGCCTTGAACAGCTCCAGGTCGTCCTTGCTGGTCAGCTTGATGTTCTTGTCCGACCCGGCGGCGAAGTACAGCGTCTCGCCCAGGTCCACCATCATGGTGTTGGTATAGGCGGAGCCGTAGATGCCGATCTCCTCGGCGAAGGCCCGCTTGTAGGATCTGAGCAGCAGGTCGTAGCGATAGGCCTGGGGGGTCGCCACCTTGCGCAGCGTCTCCCGGGGGATGTACTGCCGGGTGGTGTACTCGTCCGTCTTGACGAAGATCTGCTCGTTGTAGGGCGTGGAGGTCACGCCGTTGCCGTGGAGCCGGCACACCCGCAGGATGTCCGACAGCACGCCGGAATCCACCATGGGGCGGATGCCGTCGTGGATGATGGCGATGTCGTCGTCCTTGAGCTCGCCCTCGAGGTTGTATACGCCGTTGCGGATGGATTCCTGGCCGGTGGACCCGCCGGGGGCGATCCACTTCAGCTTGGTGATGCCGTACTGCTTCGCGTAGTCCCTCAGGGTCTCCTCCCAGCCCTCCAGGCACACCACCTCGATGGCGTCGATCTCCGGGTGCTTCTGGAAGCCCTCCAGCGTGTAGATGATCACGGGCTTTCCGTAGATGTGGATAAACTGCTTGGGTATGTCCATGTTCATCCGGCTGCCCACGCCGCCGGCGATGATGATCGCAACGTTCATTCGTCCATCCCCTTCGTATGTTCCTTCGCGTTTGGCCGTCTTTGCGTTCCGGGATGCGCCTGCCGCGAAGCCCTGTCAGTCGTCAAACCGCTTCCGGCTGCCCAGCCGCTCGATGATGTAGTCGCAGGCCGCGTCCGCGGCATGCCCAGTTTCGTAGTAGCCGAAGTAGTCCCGTATCGCGGCGCAGTTCTCCCGGGCCTTCTCCGGGGTCAGTCCCTCGATCAGCGCCTCCAGTTCCCCCTGGTTGTGGGCGAGCATGAACGGCGTGTCGTGCACGTCGAAGTACACGCCCCGGGTGGCCACGTATTCCTCCCAGTCCGGGATGTAGAACAGCGCGGGCAGGTCCCGGATGATGAAATCCATGGCACAGGAGGAGTAGTCCGTCAGCACCATGTCCGCCGCCAGCAGCAGCTCCGCCATGTCCTCGTAGGCCGTCACGTCCACGATCCTGTCCTGCACGGCCTCGAGGTCGATGCCCGCGGACAGGTAGTGGGCCCGGAACAGGCACAGCCACTTTTCCCCGGTCTTGGCCTCCAGGCAGCGCAGCGTGCGGTCCAGGTCCATCTGGGCGCTCTTGGGCAGCACATCGGCGTTGTCCCGATAGGTGGGGGCGTACAGCAGCAGCTTCACCTCCGGCGCGATGCCCAGCTTTTCCCGCACGCGGCGGATCTGGTCCGGGTCGCTCTTCACAAGGATGTCGTTCCTCGGGGCTCCCGCCTTGATGTACTCGCCCTTGTAGCGGAAGGCCGTGCGGTACAGGCCCTCCCCGAACTTCGAGCCGGTCATGACCCGGGCGCACTGCTCCTCGATGCGCCGGTGCTCCTTCATGCCCAGGTCGTAGCAGATCTTCTTGATCGCCCGGTCGCCGTGCCATGTCTGGACGTAGAACTGCCTGCCCCGGGCGAGGGTCATATAGCGCTGCTTGGTGAAGTTGTCCACCCACACGCGGGCTGTGGCCTGCTCCAAGAAGGCCTCCTTGGTCTTGTAGTAGACGGGCTTGATGTAGTCCGGCAGCTCGTCCTTCAGCCGCTTCGCGGCGGCGCGGGTCAGCAGCCAGACGATCTTCGCCTGGGGGCAGCGCTCATGCAGGCGCTCGGAGATCACCCTGGGGTTGTCGCCGTAGGAGCGCCCCTGAAAGCAGCAGAAGACCACCTTGTCGGGATCGATGCCCTTGACCAGCCTCCCGCCGCGAATCAACAGATAGCGGTACGCGCTGGCCAGCTTCGGATACTGGTCGATGCTCATGCGCTCACCTCCCGGGTCTTTTCCTCGCCCATGCGGGCCATGATGTATCGGCAGACGGCCTCCGAGGCATGGCCCGTCTCCGTGGTGCCGAAGAATTCGTCCAGGGCCTCGCAGTTCTCCCGGGCCTTTTCGGCGTCGGTCTCGTCGATCAGCTTTTCCAGTTCAGCCTGGTCGTGGGCCACGAGGAAGGGCGACTTCTCGATGTCAAAGTAGAAGCTGCGGCTCTCCCGCAGGTATTCCTCGGCGTCCGCGTGGTACAGGAACAGCGGCCTGCGCAGCAGGGCGAAGTCCCCGCCGCAGGAGGAGTAGTCGGTGATCAGCATGTCCGTGACCAGCAGCAGCTCCGCCATCTCCGGCCAGCGGGAGGCGTCGATCAGCCGCTCATCCCGCTGCACGTTCAGCCCGGTGTTCAGGTAGTGGGCCCGGTACAGGCACAGCCACTTCTCCCCCGTCCGCGCCTCCAGGTGGTCCAGCGTGCGGGAGATGTCCAGCACCGCGTCCTGGGCGCAGCGCTCCAGCGCGTCGCGGTAGGTGGGGGCGTACATCAGCAGCTTCACATCCGGCTCGACGCCCAGCCGCCGGCGGATCTCCGCCACCTGGGCCGGGTCGTTGCGCAGCAGCAGGTCGTTGCGCGGGCAGCCGTCCATCAGCACCTCGCCCTTGAAGTGGAAGGCCGTGCGGTAGGTGGAGGCCCCGAACCGGGAGCCGGCGATCATCATCGCGCACTGGTCCTCCATCCGCAGCACCTTGTGGGGCAGCTTCTCATTGTCGTCGCCCACGCGCTTGAAGCCCCGGTCGCCGTGCCAGGTCTGGATGTAGAACTGCTTCTTCCCGTTCAGGTACAGCGATTCGGTGTGCCGGAAGTTGTCCACCCAGAACCGCGCCGTCGCCTGCTCAATCAGTCCCTCCCGGGTGATGCGGTACTGCTTTTTCACGTAATCCGGCACCTGGACGCTGTCGATCTTGTCCTCCTGGAACAGCCACACGATCTCGCAGTCCGGGCACAGCTCGTGCAGACGTTCCGAGATGTAGCGGGGATTGTCCGAGTAGCTTCGGCCCATGAAGCTGCTGAACACCACCTTCTTCGGGTTGATGCCATACCTCGCCTGGGCGACCCGCATCACGAGGGTGCGGTAGGCCTTGTGAAAGGGGTGCAAGATCTCAAATATCCACTGGTGCTTGCGCAGCACGATCTTCAGCTTCTTCAGCATCGACATGTCGTCTCTATCTCCCGGGTGAATGAATCAATATATCGTTATCATTATAAGTCATCCCCGGGCGAATTGCAAGCCAAACCGCGTGCAAAGCGGCGGAGGGCTTCCTGCCCTCCGCCGCCGAGGTTCATTTCGCTTATACCCGGTTGTCACGCCGTCTTTCTGACCGAGATCTTGTCCGACACCAGGGCGATGAACTCGCCGTTGGTAGGCTTGTCCTCCCGCTTGAACACCTTGTAGCCGTACATCTGGTTCACGGTCTCAAGCCTGCCCCGGGTCCAGGCCACCTCGATGGCGTGGCGCATGGCCCGCTCCACCTTGCTGGCGGAGGTCTCGTACTTGCGGGCGATGCCGGGGTACAGCTCCTTGGTGATGCGGTTGATCACGTCGTGGTTCTCCAGCACCATGCGCACCGCCTCACGCAGATACTGGTAGCCCTTGATGTGGGCCGGGATGCCCAGCGTCAGGAAGAGGTTGGTGATCTGCTCGTCCACCGACTCCCGCTCCCCCTCCGCAAGGGCGTCGCCGGCGACGGCCCGGGGCGCGTCCCGGGCGATCTCCACGATGCGCTCGTAGAGCAGGTTCATGTCAAAGGGCTTGACCATGTAATAGCTGGCCCCCAGGCGGATGGCCCGCATGATGAAGTCGTCCCGGGCCAGCCCGGTGAGCACGATCACCCTGGGTCGGATGGCCTCCTCCATCGCGCCAAGCGCCTCGAGGATCATAAAGCCGTCCCGCCGGGGCATGATGATGTCCATCACCAGGATCTCCGGCGCGTGCTGCCGCACCGCGTCGGGCACCTCCATGCCGTCGGAAACCGCCGCGACCAGCTCGATGTCCGGCTTGCGCTCCAGAAAATCCGACAGCAGGCGCAGTATATTCAGGTTGTCGTCCGCCAGCATCACGCGTATCCTATCCATAATCCCATCATCCTTTCAACGTATGCCGCTGAAACTGTATATGCCGGCACACGCGGGATTATGCGTCACAGCCGCCCGGGTTTGTCGATTGACGGCAAACCCGGGCGCGAAAAGGAACCGCCTTCCCGTCGGGAGGAGCCGCCCTGGCGGCGGCCGTCACCGCCAGCTTCCGTACAGCCTGCCGCCTGTGCCCTCCCTCCGGGGCGGACGGGGCCGGCAGGGGTCCGGCGGGCAGGGCGGTGGCAGGCACCGCTCCCGGCGGTCACAGGGGCCGGGCCGCCATCCGTCCCGATGGACGCAGACCGTCAGGTTGCCGCAGTCGTCCACTCCCAGCAGCACCTCGACCCGCTCTCCGGGCCGGCAGGGGTTTTCAAAGGTCACGCGCTTGCACTGGTCCGGCGGTCCCCCGTGGCCGTGCCATTCCTCAAACATCGGAAGCCGCACGCACCTTTCGCGCTCGCAGGCGGTCCCCATGGTCGGATACAGCGGCATGGAATCATAATACATAGCTTGCACGCCTCACTCTCCCGGCGCGGTTCTGCCCGCGCCGCGCACTGACCGATGCCGGTCATGGTATCACTATGCCACTGGAAAGCGTTGCGTTCCGGTTGAAATCGAGCCCCTTTTGTGCTAAAATATGCGGGCAAACACGGGGAGGGTGCGACATGAAGGAAACGCTCCGCTCAGAGCTGAAGAACACACTATTGATCGTCATAGGCCTGCTGGTGGCCGCAGTGGCCTATCGGATGTACCTGATACCCAACCAGGTCGTCGCCGGCGGCTTCACCGGCGTGGGCCAGCTGCTGAACCACCTGCTGGGCATCAGCGTGGGCACGGTGAACATACTGCTGAACGCCCCGCTGTTCCTGATTTCGATGAAATCCATGGGCCTTAAGTTCGGCATCCGCTCGTTGATCGCCATGTTCGCCCTGTCGCTGCTCATCGACCACATTCCCCTGCCCCCCGCCACCGACGACATGCTGCTGGCCTCCGTCTACGGCGGCGCGATCAGCGGCATCGGCTTCGGCCTGGTGCTTCGCGGCAACGCCACCACCGGCGGCACGGACATGCTCGCCTCTCTGATGCACAGGCTCATCCCCGTGCTGCGGGTCAGCTACGGCATCTTCCTGTTCGACGGCCTGGTGATCATCGCCAGCGCCTTCGCCTTTGAGCCCCAGGCCGCCATGTACGGCCTGATCAGCACCTTCCTGTGCAACGTGATGGTGGACCTGGTGCTGGAGGGTCCCAACTCCGCCCAGTCCTACTTCATCATCTCCGACAAGAGCACCGAGATCGCCGAAAAGGTCCTGAAAGAGCTGGACCGCGGCGTCACCGCGCTGGACGCCATGGGCATGTACAGCCGCACTGAAAAGAAGGTTCTGCTGTGCGTGGTCAACCGGTTCGAGTCCATGCGCCTGCGCCGGATCATCTTTTCCGTCGATCCCCGCGCCTTCGTCATCTCCAACAAGACCCACGAGGTGCTGGGCGAAGGCTTCAAGTCCGTATAGCAAACGCCGGCCGCAAAACGCGGCCGGTGATTTTTGGAATTGTACATGATTGTCGGCGGGTTATGAAGAAACACGCCGACAATCATTTGTATCATCGAAGCCTGCGCGCCTTTCTCTCCGGGAACACGGCCTCGTGAATCCTCCCGTCGTCGATCAGTTCAATGAATTCCCCTTCGACCTCTTTGCCGTCCAGCGTCACGCGGGCGGCTTCTTTGTCGCAGACCAGGCGATAGCGGCTCTTTCCAAAGGGCACGGTCACGCAGGCCCGGGGCCAGTCGCCCAGCAGGGCGTTCAGCCGCACGCGGTTCTCCCGGCGCTCGTAGCCCAGCAGCTCCAGCAGGCACAGGTACAGCCAGGCCGCGGACCCGGTGTACCAGGTCCATCCGCCCCGCCCCGCTTTCCCGGGGCGGTCGTAGACGTCGGCGGCCATCACATAAGGCTCGACCCGATAGCGCAGCGCCTTCTCCTCGGTATCCGAGTGATTGAAGGGCAGCAGCATGCGCAGCGCCCGGTGAGCCCGCTCGCCGTCGCCCATGCGGATCAGCGCCAGCAGCAGCCACAGCGCTCCATGGGTGTACTGGCCGCCGTTTTCCCGAACGCCCGGCGGATAGGCCGCGATGTACCCCGGATCCAGCCCGGCGCCGTCGAAGGGCGGCGTCAGCAGCCGGATGAGGCCGTGCTCCTCGTCCGCCAGCAGTTCCCAGGCGGCGTCCATGGCGCGGCGGCAGCGCCAGGGGTCCAGCCCGGCCAGCACCGCCCAGGCCTGGCTGATGGCGTCGATCCGGCAGGCCGCGCAGGCGGCGCTGCCCAGCGGCTCGCCGTCGTCGGCATAGGCCCGCAGGTACCAGTTGCCATCCCAGCCAAAATTCTCCACCGCGGGGCGCAGCCTTTGGCTCACCTCCGAGAGCCACGCCCTATCCCCGGCGTCCCCGGCGATTTCCCGATAGGCCTGGGCGCAGGCGATCCAGAACTCGGTCAGCCAGACACTCTCGCCCCGGCCCAGGTTCCCCACCCGGTTCATGCCGTCGTTCCAGTCCCCCGTTCCCATCAGCAGCAGGCCGTGCGCTCCGAACCGCGCCGCCCGGCGCAGCGCCCGCATGCAGTGGCCGTGCAGCGTGTCCTCGGCGGTCCCGGGGCGCATCTCCCGGTAGACGTCCTCGCGCCCCTCGGGGATCTCCACCGGCTCCAGATAGGTCACCGTCTCCTCCAGCACCGCCGCGTCCCCGGTCCGGCGCACATAGGCCGCCGTCACCCAGGGCAAAAACAGCAGATCGTCCGACACCCTCGTGCGCACGCCCGTGAAGGACTCATGCCACCAGTGGAGCACGTCGCCGTCCTCAAACTGCCGTGCCGCGCAGCGCAGCAGGTGCGCCCTCACCCGCTCTGGCTCGTCCTGGAGCAGCGCCAGCATGTCCTGGAGCTGGTCACGAAAGCCATAGGCGCCGCCGGGCTGGTACAGCCCCGCGCGGCCCAGGACCCGGGAGGCGCGGACCTGGTGCAGGAGAAAGTCGTTGGCCAGGCGGTTCAGCCCGGCGACCGGCGTCTCGATCACCAGGCGTTCTTCGAGAGGCTTTGGTCCGGACGTTCTGGTTTCTCCCCCGCTTCCTTTTTCGCCGCCTTTCCCCGCCGCGCGGCACTCCTCCCGCAGATTTGCCGCCCGCGCCAGCGCCGCCTCCGCGTCTCCGGCCCAGCCCAGCGCCAGGTGAAATGTCTTCTCCTCTCCCTGACTGAGCCGCACCGGCAGCGCCAGCGACCAGCCCTCGCCCCCGGAGGCGGCCGCCAGCCCCATCGGCCGAGGGAAATCGCCGCCTCCCAGCAGCGCCGCGCGCCCGGGCCCGGCCTGGGCCCCGGGCTCCGCGAAGGCGAGATAGCCGGACCCAGGCATCGCGCCGGTGACCAGGCACGCGCCGGCCTCGTGCCACGCATTCAGTCGGACGGCGTCCCGGGCGTCCGTGCCCATCAGCCAGTTCACGCAGGCCAGCAGCCTGAACCGCCCCGAGCGCAGGTTTCGGTTTTCCAGCCGCACCTCGATTCGCGTCTCCGGCAGCGCCTCCGCCTGGGCAAAGCGGATCGCCCCGGCGAGCCGCCGGGTCTCAAAGGCATAGCGGGCCGACCCCGCGTCGTATCGGACCTCGAAGGGCATGGACGTGGCAACTCCCGGCAGCAGCGACAGCGCCTCGCCCCGGGCCTCGTCCAGCAGCCACAGCGTGATTCCCCAGCCCTCCCACAGGGCGTCGTTGCCATAGGGGGTCAACCGCCCGCTTCGGCTGTTGCCGCGCCAGAAGAAGCCGCCGCCCCGCTCGGAGAGCAGCGCCCCGCCGGCATCGTTCGCCAGGATGTTGCACCACGGCGCAGGCGGAAGCCGGTCCGGCGCCACGTCCACGGCATAGCCGCCCTCGGGCAGAAAGCCGCCAAAGCCGTTCCCGCACAGCCGCTCGCCCCGCCTGAGGGTGGACGCGCCGATGTCCAGAGGGCGAATCGGCATACCCCGTGGCGCGTCCAGCGCCGACAGCCTGCGGCGCAGCTGGGCATAGAAATCCCCGCCCGCGTCGAAGGCCGCGCTGGCACTTCGCTCCAAGGCCCGCCGCTGGTCCTCGGTCAGCGCGCCGCCGTCCAACAGCCACGCGCCGCCGGATACCCGGCGAAGCCGGTTCAGGTGGGAGGCGGCGATCATCGCCTCCATGGCGTCCCTCAGCGGGCGGGCATAGCCGCCCTCGCCGTCGTCCACCAGCATAAGGTCCACCTCCAGCCCGAGGGCGTGGAAAAAGGCGTGGGCCCGAACGGCCTCCCGGGCGGCGTCCAGGTTTTCCCCCGACGCGCGCACCAGCAGCATGGGACGGTCGCCGGAGAGGCCCAACGGCCAGAGCAGCTCTGGCGAAGTCCCCGGCTCCCCCGGCCTCGGGCCCCGGGCCTGGGCAGCCAGCCTGCCGTCCGCCAGAAGGGCCGCCATGCGCTGTAGCAGCGCGTGGCGCTCGTCCTTCAGGCCGAGGAAGCCCAGCATCGCCCGGGCCCGCATCGACGCCAGCCGCATGGCCCGCTCCGCCCGATCGGCGTTCCGGCTCCGCTCCAGCCATGCCCCGGCCATGCGCTCCTCCTCCAGCAGCGCCAGGGCAAAGGTCACCCGCGTCCTCTGCCCGGGAGCCAGCGTCAGCCGCACCCGCAGGGCGCTGACGGGGTTCAGCGTGTCGCCGGTGCCGCCGGACAGCGACCCTGTAATCCCGCCCGGGTGGCCGGTGTCCCCGGTCCGCCCGACGAGCCGCTCGTAGTCCGTTTCGAACTCCGAAGGGGCGGGCGTCGCCGCGTGGACCAGCACCGGGCACTTCTCCTCCGGGCTTCGGGGCCTGCGCCGGAAGAGCAGGCCATCCCCGGCGAGCCTCGCGCTCTCCACGAACAGGTTCTGGTAGATCGCGTGGGCCTGCCAGTCCCCGTCGGAGGCCAGGGCCACCGGCACCGCGTCCGTCAGCGACAGTCGCGCCACGCGATCCCCGGCGTTGCGCAGCTCCACGCTTCGGTACAGCGTGCCGTCCTCAGGGGAGACGCACACCCTCAGCGCCGCCTCCACCCGTTCCAGGCGCGCAAAGGCCTCCACACCCCCAGGCTCGCAGGCCGTCCGGCTGCCCTCGCCGCCCAGCACCGCCTCCGCGCCCCGATCCTCGTCCCGCAGGTGGACGCAGGCCCGGTCGCGCCGATCCTGTAAGTCTCCGGAGAACCGGGTGGCGTTGACGCCGAAGCGGGCGTAGTATACCGCGCCGTCTGAGGTCCACAGGGCCGTCGCCCCGTCGCCGTGCAGCAGCCAGGTCCCCGGCACGGCGCTGTTGCCGTCCAGCCGGTGCGCGTGTCTCCGCTCGACGCGCCCTGGCGCGGGGTATGCTGCCAGCCTGTCCCGCCCGCGGGGCGTCGCGCTTTCACAGGGTCGCTCCTCCAGCAGCAGCGAAAGCGCCCGGGCCTCCGGCAGCCGCATGAAGTCGGCGCACAGGGAGTCCCCGGTGAGGACGTTACACAGCGCGCAGAGGATCATGCCCTGGTGGTGGGCCATGTGGCTCTTCACCAGGGAGGGCCGACCTTCGCCGTCTGGCCGCAGGCAGTCCGCGGCCTCGTACAGGCCCCACTCGCCGCGCCAGCCCAGCGCGGTCATCCTCCGCAGGTTCTCCGCCGCGGCCCGAGGGGCCAGCATCGCCGCCAGCGCCGTGGCGTAGGGCGCGATCACGTCCTCCACGGCGTTCCCCTCCAGGGCCAGCTCGCCCAGCCCGAAGGCACGGTACTGATAATTCAGCGCCGCGTCAAACGCGCAATACCCGGATTCCGAGATGCCCCATGGCCTCTTGGCGCGCCTGCCCTGGGCGCGCTGGGCCTCCACCGCCGCGCGCACGCCCTCACCCAGCAGCGTGTTCGCCGGGGCGCGGAGGAACAGCTCCGGCATCAGGTATTCAAACATCGTGCCGCTCCAGGACAGCGGCACGACGCCTCCCGCCACCGCGGTGCAGGCGCGGCCCAGCCGCCGCCAGTGGCGGATGGGAACCTGGCCCAGCATCATCGCCACAAAGCTGAGCATGCGGGCCTCGGAGGCCAGCAGGTCGTAGTGGGACGCGCTCAGCCGGCCGGATTCCACGTCCATGCCGACGGCGAACAGCTCCAGGTCCTCGTCATAGAGGGCGGCCAGGTCCATGCCCTCTGCCAGCGCCCGCATCCGCCTCGCCAGCGCCGAACCCGTCTCCGGCGCGGCGGCGCACAGCAGCAGCGCGGCCGCCAGGTTGCCGCCGTCCACCGAGGACACGTAGCGGGGTCGCAGCGGCGCGAGGGCATCGATGTCGTACCAGTTGTACGGGTTCCCGCGCCACTTCTCCAGCCCCTCCAGCGTCGCCACCGTCCGCGCCATCCGCGCCCGCGCCTCGGGCACGCCAATGAAGCCCAGCCGCATCGCCGAGACGCAGCCGAGCATGTACAGCGCAATGTTCGTGGGCGACGTGCGCCGCGCCGGACCCACGGGCGGGTCCAGCTGCCAGTTGTCCGGCGGCAGGCCGGAGCCCTCCGGGGGCACGACGGCCTCAAAGAAGCGCCAGGTCTCCCGGGCCAGCGCCTCGAATTTCGACCGGTCCCTGCCGCCGGGGATCTCCGGCTTCCCAATGGGTTCGTGCTCCATGTCCCGGATCCAGCCCGGGCCTACGAGAAACAGCGCCATCAGCGCTGCGGAGGCCAGCGCCCAGCCGGGGTTGAACAGCCCGGGAACGAGCAGCAGCGCCGCGACGAAGCCGGGAAGGCGCGTCGCGGTGCTGTCGCCACTCCCCTTCTCCGCGTCCGCCGCCGTGACCCACTCCATGAGCCGCCTGCCGGACACCACCAGCCGCCAAAGCGTGCGGCACGCGGCGTCCAGGGCGCATCCGGCAAAGGCCGGCAGCAGCGCCAGCTCCGCTGTCGCCCTGCGCCATTTCAGCGCGTCCCCGCCGCCGATCTGAAGCGCCGGTTCCAGGTAGACCACCGCCAGGGCCGCCAGCAACGCCCCGGCATTCCCGGTCCATGCCCCCGCGAGCAACAGCGCCAGCAGCGCCGGGGCCCGCAGGCTGCGGACCAGGTTGTCCGCCATGCGGTAGCGCGCCGCGCCGTCCAGCCGCGCCCCGTTGGGCAGCGGCCCACGGGAGAGGAGCAGCGGCAGCAACTGCCAGTCGCCCCGCATCCATCGGTTCTGCCGCCGCAGCGCTGCGGCGAGGCTGCCGGGATAGCCGTCGAAGCACGCCACGTCGTTCAGGCGGCCCGCCCCGGCGATGGAGCCTTCGACCAGGTCGTGGCTGAGTATGCGGCCCTCGGGCAGCGCTCCCTCCAGGCGGTGGTAAAATGCGGCCACATCGTAGATGCCCTTGCCGGCGTAGATGCCGCAGCCGGTGACATCCTGCCACAGGTCGGAGGCGGCAACGGGATAGGCGTTCAGGCCGCCATTCCCGGCAAACAGCGCCACGAAGCCGTTGACGCACGCGGAGGGCAACATCTCCATCCGGGGCTGGAGCACCGCGTAGCCCCGGCCCTCTCCCGGCCGGTTGAGCGGATGGGCCATCGCGCCGATCATGCGCCGGAGCTCGTCCGGCAGTACCCGGGTGTCGGCGTCCAGCGTCACCACCAGGGCGAAGCGCCCGCGCAGGCGCGCGCAGGCGGCGTTCTCCGCCGAGAAGGCATGCTCCGCTCCCGGCAGCCCCAGCAGCAGCCGGTTCAGGTCCATCAGCGCGCCGCGCTTGCGGTCCCGTCCCATCCAGATCCCGTCCGGCTTTAGCAGCGTCCGGCTGCGGTGCAGAAAGGCATACTTCTCCCGTCCCGCCCGGGCGTTCATCCCAGCGATCCTCTCCCTGGCCCGGGCCAGCACCGCCGCGTCCCCGGTCTGTTCGGCCCCGACCGCGTCCGCGAAGTCCCCCAGGAGCAGGTATTCAATGTTTGGGTCCGCCTCCAGGCAGCCCAGCGCCTCCAGTCGGTCGCAGGCCTCGTCCACGCGATTGATGTCGGAGAGCAGCACCGGCAGCGTCACCAGCGTGCGCAGGTCGTCCGGCACGCGCTCGAGCTCCAGTTTCAGCAGCCGAGCGGGCCTGAAGAACAGCGGATACAGCCGCCCTATGACGGCGGAGGCGGCGGTCCACGCCGCGAACAGACAGGGCAGGCACAGCCAAATATCGCCCGCGATGCGGGTCAGAGCCGCCCACAGCAGGGCCGTCAGCATAAGCAGCGCGGCCACGGTGCGCCTGCCGCGAGGGTCGGGCACGAGCCTGGGCAGGCGCACCTCGCTCCGGCCCAGCCGTTCGAACAGCGCCTTTCGGCCCTCGTCGTCCCGGAGCCACCAGCAGACATCTCCCTGCAGGCCCTCCCCCTCCCGGGCGGCGTCCGCGGCGCACTGGGCCACCGCGATCTCCGGCAGCTCCAGCCGCCGGGCAATGCGGGCCACCTCCTCCCTCACGGCGCCGCGGGATTCCTCGTCCATTTCGCGATAGCAACCCGCAGAGGGCGCCCGCAGAGCCCCGTCCACCCGGGAAAGGCGCTCGAAGCAATCCCGCCAGCGCAGGTCCTCCAGCAGGCGGCGGGCGTCCAGCAGGTTTGACAGCCGCAGTTCGTCCCGCGCCGCCGAAGCCTGGGCCTGCCGAGCCGCGTCCTCGGCGGACAGTCCCAGCCGCAAAAGCGCCCTCTCCAGCAGGTGGCGGGCCCGGGGCGATCCCGCGCTCTCGGCGCGGCTGAGGGCCGAAGTGAGAAACGCGACGTCTCTGCGCAGGCCCTTCGCCGTGGGCCTGCGGGCCCACGCGGCCCCTTGGGCGGCGCGTTCCGCCCGCCCCGCGATGGACAGCGCCACGTCCGCGAGGCACCGGGACAGCGCCACGCGCAGGGCGTCCGGCACGGCCCACAGCTCCGAGGTGGTCAGGGGCTGGGCAGCGTCCAGCGCCTTGAGGGCATCCATCAGCCGGGACAGGGACAGGGCGGCGTCGCCCCCGGCGCACAGCGCCTCCAGCGCCGCTTCGATCCGCGGCCTCCCGGACCAGGCGGGCAGGCGCTGCCCACCCTCCCGGATGGCCCTGCGGGCGCAGTTCTCGGCCAGCCGCCCATCCCGCACCAGGCGGGAAAGCGCCTCGTCTTCCGCCATGCCGCCGCGCTCCAGCCGACGCGCCCTTGTGAGAGCGGACTCCAGGCGGCGCAATGTGCGCCTCTCAAGGCGCAGCACGGCCTCCCCGGACGGCACGTTGAGCCCCGCGAGGCAGCGCATCATGGCCGCGCCGTCCTCCCCCTCGCCCTCAAAGCCGGTCCACCTTCCGGCGGCAAAAAAACGGTTCATACTCAATCCTCCCTGCATTGCGCAAGCTGTCATCAGTATGAGCCGTTTTGGGGGCAATTATGATCATTGTGTGCCGTCTGTCCGAGCGCTGAAGACGGTGGCGACGCCCATGGGCGTGCCGCGTCGCTCCCGGGATCACCGGCTGTACCGGATCGCGGGCTTATACTAAACACCATATCGGTGCGCCGGCACGGTGTTTAGTATTGGAGGTCCAAAAGCGCAAAGGACGCCGGGACTTCCCGTCCCGGCGGTCAAATTCCTTGGTTTCGAATGCTTACTCGTTCTCGTCGCCCAGCTCGGCGCGGCGGCGGCGAATGTTCTTGCAGGCCTCGGTCATCTGGTCCTCCACGGACGCCAGCAGCTGGTAGGCGTCATGCTGGGCCTTCAGCCGCATTTCGCTGGCCTCCACGCGGGCGTCGTTCTTGATGATGCGGGCCTCCTCGCGGGCCTGGCGCATGATCTCGCTCTCGTCGATCATGTGGTCGGCGCGCTCCTGGGCGTCCTCCAGTATGGCGCGGGCCTCGTTTTCGGCGTCCAGCACCCGCTGCTCGGCGTCCTCGCGGGCGCGCTCCAGCGCGGCGTTGACGCGCATCTCGGCAGAGCTGATGCGATTCATCGCCTTGGTCTCGGCTTCGGACATGATCCGCTCCTGCTCGGAATACATCTGCAGGCCGTACTGCACGGCGTCGGGCAGGTTCTTCTCCATGTCGTCAATAATCATCAGGCACTTTTCCGCATCGATGAGTTTTTTGCCGGTCAGCGGCACGCTGGTGCCCGCGTTGATCGCCGCGCGGATGTGCTTGAGCAGTTCGAGGAAGTAACGCATGTCGTTGACTTCATCGTTTTGCTGCGCCTGCGGGGCTTCGCTGTTCTCCAGCTCCTCATCCTCGTAGAACTTTTCCTGATCGCGATCCATCGTTTAGCCCTTCCTTTCCGCATCCGGCGGCGCCCGATGCAGCTTAGTCCAACCGGCCGAGCCGGTCCATCTGTTCAAATGCGTTCACGCTGCGCGGCTCACTCCGCGCCGACCTCGACGAAATCCACCGCCGTGTCGCTGTAGAGGCGGGTATCGATCACCCTGAACGGCTCCGGTAGCACTGGCTGTGCCGATTTCAGCCGTTCCAGAACGATCAGGCAGCCCGGCGCGAGCATCTCCCCGGCATGCAGCCGGGACAGCGCGTCGCCGTAGGCCTCCACCATCCTGTAGGGCGGGTCGAGGAATACCAGGTCGAACAGCCTGCCCTCCATCGCGCCGATGGCGCTGCGGTAATCCTGGCGGAAAATATGAACCTTGAGTTCAAAATCCTCCTTCAGGACGCTGCGCGCGTTGCGATCGATGACCTGCTGCGCGGCGCGGGAACTGTCGACGATGACCGCGCAGTCCGCGCCCCGGCTGAGCGCCTCCAATGCCAGCGCCCCGGTGCCGCCGAACAGATCCAGCACCCGGGCATCCAGCACCCGGGAACCGATGATGTTGAACAGCGACCCCCTGATCTTGTCGGAAGTGGGGCGCGTGTCGGAGCCTCCGGGCGCATAGAGCGTGCGTCCCTTGGCCTCTCCGGATATGATACGCATAGCTTCACCTATGATATTGCCTTAATTATATCATAATTGTGCAATATTTGCAATCGGTTTTTCGAAAAAAAATCAAATTTCAGGCTTTTGCGTCCGAGGCGCGCGTTTCTTGACCACGCGGGACTTCGCCTTGGCCCTGCGCTTGCCCTGGGCCATGGCCTGTTCAGACTTCGCCCACAGCTTCGGGCCCTGCATGTAGCCCGCAAACAGGCACCCCGGCAGCACGAAGGGCGAGATCATCAGCACCGCGGCCACCACGCCGGTCAGCCGATCGAAGGTGTTGTACCAAGGCAGCACCACCGGCCAGTAGGGCGTCGCCAGCACCCAGGAGAGGATCCGGGTGGGCATGACCAGCGGCTCGAGGTTCAGCAGGCTGCACAGGATGTACAGGCACCCGATGATGTAGGGCACCAGCGCGCAGGCGAACATGCCCTTGAGGCCCTTGTTCACGCCCCAGGCCCGGTTGATCACCTTCTGGTCCAGCTGGCCGTGGGCGGGGCTTTTGGGATCGGCGGCCTTCTCCACCGTCTGGAGCAGCCCGCAGGCGTTGTGGCCGAAATCCATGCCCTGCCGGAAGGAAAAGAACATCGCCAGCACCAGGGCGATCAGCCCCAGCACGATCCACGCCGTGTTGTTCAGGCTGAACAGCGCCAGGTTCAGCAGCACCAGCAAAAACGTCGTCGTTGCGGTAGCCTTCCACATATCTCCTGTGCTCATACCCAAATCCTCCAGATGCGTTTCAATCGATCACTTCGACGGGCACCCGCGCGCCGAACCCCAGCATGATCTCGTAGGGGATGGTCTCGGCGCACGCCGCCAGCTCCTCGGGCGTGATGCGCTCGTCGCCCTGCCTGCCCAGCAGAACGACTTCGTCCTCCAGGGACACGCCGGGGATGTCGGTGACGTCCGCCATGATCATGTCCATGCACACGCGGCCCACCAGAGGGGCCCGCCTGCCCTGCACCAGCACGCTGGCGCGGTTGCTCAGGAGCCTGGGGTAGCCGTCGCCGTAGCCGATGGGCAGCGTCATGATGACGCGCTCGCTTGGGGCAGTGTAGGTCCGCCCGTAGCCCACGGTGTCCCCCGTGGCGATGCGCTGGATGCGCACGGGCCGGGTGACCAGCGTCTGGGCGCAGGTCAGCCTGCCCTCCAGCCGGGGCACACAGCAGCCATAGAGGCCGATGCCGGGGCGGACCATGTCATACTGCAATTCGGGTTCAAACATGGCGGAGGTGGCCGCCGCGTGGGCGATGGGCGAAAAGCCCGCCTCGCGCACCCGGGCCAGCGCCGCCTTGAAGCGCTCGTTCTGCCGCGCGGTGAACGCCGGGTCGTCCTCTGCGGCGCAGAAGTGGGTGAAGATGCCCTCCATGTCCACATGGGGGCAGCGCCGCCAGCAGGCCAGCATCGCCGCCAGGTCCTCGTCGTCGCGCACGCCGATGCGGGACATGCCCGTGTCGATCTTCAAATGGGCCTTCGCGCGGATGCCAAGCCTCGCGGCCTCGTCCTCCAGGATGTCCAGCATGCCCGGGGTGTAGACCGCCTGGGACGCCTGTGCCCGCACGGCCTGGCGCAGCGATTCCTCGCAGCCGCCGCCCAGGATCAGGATCATCCCCCGGATGCCCGCCCGGTGCAGCTGCTCGGCCTCCTCGACCATGGCCACCGCGAAAGCGTCCGCACCGTCGGCCTGCAGCTTCGAAGCCGTCTTCACCGCGTCGTGCCCATAGGCGTCCGCCTTCACGACGCACATCATACGCACCTTTGCCGGAAGCAGCTCGCGCATGGCGCGGGCGTTGGCAACAATCGCCTCAGTGGAAATTTTCAAAACCGTCGGTCGCATGGAGCCTCCTCGCCGCTCAGGGCCTCGGGAAACCGGCGATTCTTCCCCGGCTTTCCGTAATAATGGATATTATAGTCTATTTTTGCCCGAATTGCAACATGAATGTCCAATTGCGGTCATTTTTAATACTTGCGTATTGCAAAAGCCCACGGGAATGTGTATACTATAATGTAGTTGAATTTGCGCGTATCGCGACGGAGGTATCCCATGGGCATTCGCAACCTGATGAACAACTACTTCTACGGCAAGCAGGGCAAGGGAGACTTCACCATTGAAAACCTTCCCCAGAACCGCCGCCAGCTCTTCGGCGAGGTGCTGAAGGTGCGCTGGAGCGCCATGTTCGGCGTCAACCTGCTGTACATGATCATCTGGATTCCCGCCATCATATGGACTTTTCTAAACGTCGTCACGCTGTACAGCATGCTGACCGTCGAGACCGGGATCGACATGGACGGGGTCTCCAGCCTGATCGCCACCTACCTGCTGATCATGGTGCCCTGCGTCACCATCACCGGCCCCTTCAACGCGGGCGTCACCTACGTGCTGCGCAACTGGGCCCGGGACGAGCACAGCTTCGTGCTCAGCGACTTCAAGGACGCCGTGAAGGCCAACTGGAAGCAGTCGCTGGTGGTCGCGCTGATCGACGGCGCCATCCCCTTCCTGATGTACACCTGCTGGCGCTTCTACGGCGGCCTGCTGAGCCAGAGCTCGCTGTACCTGCTGCCCACGGCGCTGGTGCTGCTGGTGACCGTCGTCTGGACGCTGGCCAGCATGCTCGCCTATCCGATGCTGATCACCTACGACCTGAAGCTGAAGGACGTCATCCGCAACTCCGTACTGCTGTCCCTCGCCAAGCTGCCCTTCTCGGTGCTGATCAAGCTGTCCACGCTGGTGCTGCCGGCCGTGGCCTTCGGCCTCATGCTGCTGATCCCCTCCATCCAGATGCACATCGTGATGGTGGTGGTGCTGCTCTACCTGCTGTTCATGGTGGCCTTCAACAAGCTGATCACCGTCTCCTACGCCAACTGGCTGTGCGAGACCTACCTGAACCCCCGCATCGAGGGCGCGCGCACCAACATCGGCCTGCGCCCGGAGAACTGGGACGACGTGACCTACATCCCCGAAGACGACGAGGACTGACCGCCCTCATTGGCATTCCAGCGCCCCCCGGAAACGCACCATCCCAAACCCTTCCGCCGCGGCTGCCGTCGGATACGGCCGTCGCGGCGCTGTTATGAACTGGAGGAAAAGCCATGCCCGCACGACCCGAGCTGCTCGCGCCCGCCGGAGACCTGGAGCGCCTGGATACCGCGCTGCGTTTCGGCGCGGACGCCGTATACGTGGGCGGACCTCGCCTGCAGCTGCGCTCCGGCGGCGTGGGCTTCTCCATGGACGACCTCGCCGAGGCCGCCCGCCGGGCCCACCGGATCGGCAGGAAGCTGTACGTCACCGTGAACGCCTTCCCCACCAACGACGAGCTGGACGCCCTGGGGGACTACGCCCAGGCCCTGCTCGGCGCGGGCGCGGACGCCGCCATCGTGGCGGACCTGGGGGCCATCTCCGTGATGCGCCGGGCCGCGCCGGCGCTGGACATCCACGTCAGCACCCAGGCCAACTGCCTGAACTACGCCGCCGCCCGGGCCTATTGGGACATGGGCGCCACCCGCGTGGTGCTGGGCCGGGAAATGACGCTGGAGCAGATCGCCCAGCTGCGGGCCAAGACCCCCGCGGCCCTGGAGCTGGAGGCCTTCGTCCACGGGGCGATGTGCATGGCCTGGTCCGGCCGGTGCATGATCAGCGCCTTTTTGACGGGCCGCAGCGCCAACCGGGGTGCCTGCACCCAGTCCTGCCGCTGGCGCTACCACTTGGTGGAGGAGAAGCGCCCCGGCGAGTTCTTTCCCATCGAGGAGGACGAGCGGGGCACCACCCTGCTGAGCTCCTTTGACCTGAACTGCATCGACTTCCTGGACCAAATCATCGACGCCGGCGTGACCTCGCTGAAGATCGAGGGCCGCATGAAGTCCCCCTTCTACGTGGCCGCCGTCACCAACGCCTACCGCCGCCGCGTCGACGGCATCCTGAACGGAAAACCCGCGCCGGAGGAAATCGACGCGCTGCGCCGGGAGCTGGACACCGTCAGCCACCGGGCCTACGCCTCCGGCTTCTACTTCGGCGAGATGAAGCGCCACGCGCCGGAGGACGGCGTCTACCTGCAGGACTGCGCCTTCGTGGGCGTGGTCAGGCAGCGGCTGGACGGCGGCCGCGTCCGGGTGGAGGTGCGCAACCCCATCCGAGAGGGCGACACCCTGGAGGTGCTCTCCCCCCACAGCCTGGGGTTGAGCTTCCCCGCCGCCCGCATGACCGACGCCGAGGGCCGGCCCATCGCGGCCGCCTCGGTGCCCCTGTCGCTGTTCGATGTGGACGCGCCGGAGGCCGTGGAACCCGGTGACCTG
The DNA here is from genome assembly GCA_030530315.1 of Clostridia bacterium. Classification (GTDB taxonomy): domain Bacteria; phylum Bacillota; class Clostridia; order Christensenellales; family Aristaeellaceae; genus UBA2862. Next base: position 90,215 of record JAUMVG010000003.1, read on the forward strand.
CTGAGGCTCCGGCTGCGCTGACGCGCCCGCTACGGCCAATCCCAACGCGGACACGCCCCCTTTGATCCGGCGCGCGCCTGCCGCCGCTTCCCTCCGAACCGATTCCATCAACGATGAAAGAGACCAAACGCATGTCTAAGAAATCCAAGGCGGCGCGCGCCGCCGCGAAGCGCACGGGCCTGGGCCTGCTGGCCGTCGCGCTGCTGGCCGTGGGGCTGTACCTCTCCGGCGGCACGCGGGAATACCACGGCGCCCAGGGCGTGGAGGCCCAGCTGGCCGAGAGCCGCTCGATGCTGGAGGCGATGGAAGCCCGGGAGCCCGTCGACCTGAACGCCGAGCTGAAGCGGCAGCGGCGGGAGCGGCTGGCCGCGCGCAACGGCATCCTGGTGGACGACCTCGCCGCCGAGCAGCAGAAGATCCTGGCGCTGACCGAATGGAGCGAGGCGGACCTGACCCGCTGGTTCGACGGCACCGCCATCATGGGCGACTCCATCGTCCGGCAGACCCGGCTGTTCCACTACCTGGACGCGCCGGTGTTCGCCGAGGGCGGCATCCACCTGTCCATAGAATTGGACATGCTGGACCAGGTGGAGGCCGTCGCCCCGTCGGTGATCTTCATGTGCTTCGGCATGAACGACGTAGGCGTGTTCGAGGAGCGTGTGGACCGCTACATCGGCCGCTACTCCGCCTGCATCCGACGGCTGCAGATCAGCCTGCCGGAGGCGGTGATCTACGTGCAGGCCATACTGCCGGTCACCGACAAGGCCCTCAAGGGGCACGGCGACTACCAGTACATCGACCTGTACAACGCCGAGATGGAGAAGATGTGCAAGGAACTGGGGGCGTACTACGTCGACGCCAGCTTCATACTGGAGGCCATGCCGGAGCTCTACGCCCCGGACGGCGTCCACCCCCGTCGGGAGTACTACCCGATGTGGCTGACCTATCTTGCCGACATTGCGGGGTTATCCAATGAACAGTAATCACGTTGACCAACGCCGCGCCTCCGGGGCGCGGGCACAGGCTGCGGGAAGGACCCCGGTTTCCCGGAATTCGACTCCTGCCGCCGGATTGAGGACCATAACTCGCGCTTCCGGCAGCTTTGCGGCGGCGCGCGCCCAGGCCCCCGCCCGGACTTCCCCGGCGCGAACTTCTGCCCAAAGCGCAGCGCGCTCCGGCGCAAGGCCCGCCCCGGCCCCTGGCTGGAAGGGCTGGCTGGCCGACCCCGACCACCGCTATTCCGCCATCCGCTGGGCGCTGCTGGCCGCGCTGGTCGTCTACACGCTGCTGGTGGTGCGCTCCACCACGGCGAGGAACGTGGACTTTAACGAGCTCGCCGCCGCCATGTCCGCTGCACCGGGCGTCAGCGAGCTGGAGGCCATCGACGCCAACGGCTTCCAGGACCGGCTGGGCATCGCGCCGGAGGACTGCGAGGGCTGGCTGCTGTACGGCTCCGGCGACATCATGAACGTGTCCGAGCTGATGGTCGTCAAGGCCACGGACGAGGACGCACGGGAGCGCTTCGAGAGCGCCTGTGCCGCCCGGGTGGAGGCCCAGCTGAACATCTTCCGCAGCTACGGCGTCGACCAGAAGGACCTGCTGGAGGACGCCATACTCTGGCAGCGGGGCAGCTATGTGTTCTATGGCGTATCGGAGAACGCGGACGCGTGGGAGGAGCTCTTCCTCTCCCGCATACGATAGAGGGGGCGGCCTATGGTATTCAGCAGTCTGCACTTCCTCTTCATCTTCCTGCCGCTGGTGATGCTGCTGCACACGCTGCTGCCGAAGCGGCTGAAAAACCCGGTGCTCCTGGCGGCCAGCATCTATTTCTATGCCTGGGGCGAGCCCGTGTATGTGGGGCTGATGCTGTTCAACGTGGCCTTCAACTACCTGACGGGCCTGCAGCTCTCGGTGCGCCGCCGCCCCTCCGCCCGCCGCGCGGCCCTGGTCAGTGCCGTGGCCGTGAACCTGGCGGTGCTGGGCTTCTTCAAGTACGCCGGCTTCCTCGTCGACACCCTCAACGGCCTGCTGGGGCTCCACCTGGCCCGGAGGGAGCTGCCCCTGCCCATCGGCATCTCCTTCTACACCTTCCAGGCCCTGTCCTACGTCATCGACGTCTACCGTGGCAAGGCAAGGCCCCAGAAGCGCCTCGTCTCCTTCGCGGTATACATCACCATGTTCCCCCAGCTGGTGGCGGGCCCCATCGTCAAGTACACGGACATCGAGTCCCAGCTGGACGACCGCGGCGCCTCCCTCGCCCAGGTGGGTCAGGGCCTGGAGCGGGTGATCCTGGGCCTGTCCAAAAAGGTACTGCTGGCCAACAACCTGGGCCTGCTGTACGAGACGATCCAGGCGGCCCCCGCCCGTTCGGTGCTGACGGCCTGGCTGGGCGCGGCGGCCTACGCGCTGCAGATCTATTTCGACTTCAGCGGCTATTCGGACATGGCCATCGGCATGGGCCGCATGCTGGGGTTCACGTTCCTGGAGAACTTCGACTACCCCTACCTGTCCCGCAGCGTCACGGAGTTCTGGCGGCGCTGGCACATCTCCCTGTCCGGCTGGTTCCGGGACTACGTCTACATCCCCCTGGGCGGCAACCGGGTCGGCGCGGGGCGGCACATGCTGAACCTGCTGGCGGTGTGGCTGCTGACGGGCCTGTGGCACGGCGCGAGCTGGAACTTCGTGCTGTGGGGCCTGTACTACGGCCTGCTGCTGATCCTGGAGAAGTACGCCACCGGCGCGCTGCTGGAGCGCCTGCCCGCCTGGGCCTCCAGGGCCTGCACGCTGCTGCTGGTGACCCTCGGCTGGGTCATCTTCAGCAACACCGACTTCGCCGCCATGGGCCGCTACATGGGCAGCCTGTTTGGCGTCGGCAGCGCGGGCTTCGCGGACGCGGCCTTCCTGTATCACCTGAGAAGCAGCCTGGTGCTGCTGATCCTGTCCGTCGCCTGCTGCGGCCAGGGCCTGCGCAAGTGGCAGGTCCGGCTGAGCGCCACCGTTCCCATAGCGGGCCTGGCGCTGAACGCCGCGCTGCTGCTGGCCTGCGTGGCCTTCCTGGTGTACGGCTCCTACAACCCCTTCCTCTACTTCCGGTTCTGAGGGACGTTCCATGAAGAAAAAGCGACTGTTTTTCCTGCGGGCCACGGCCCTGCTGGTCCTCGCGCTGGTGCTGGCGCTGGACGCCGCCTTCCTGCTGACGAAGGACCGCGCCTTCTCCCCCACGGAGAACCGCAGCCTCCAGCAGCGGCCGGTTCTGACGCTGGCGAGCGCGCTGTCCGGCCGGTACGAGGCCCGCTATGACGACTACATCAGCGACCAGTTTCCCTTCCGGGACGGCTGGGTGGCACTGAAGTCCGCCATGGACCGCCTGGCCGGGCGCACGGAGTCCGGCGGCGTGTTCCTGGGCCGGGACGGCAGCCTGATCCAGGATTTCGCCGAGCCCACCGAGGACAGCTACGCCCAAACCCTCGCCGCCCTGCGGGGCTTTCTGAGCCGCCACGGCGACCTGAGCCAGTACGTGATGGTCGTTCCCACGGCGCTGACCGCGCGCGCAAAGGCGCTGCCCGCCTTCGCCGTCCACGGGGACGAGTCCGGCTACCTGGACCGGCTGGCCCGGGACCTGGTGGATACCCCCGCCCGGTGGATCGACCTGCGGCCCGCCTTTTCCGCCTCCGAAGCGCAGCTCTACTACCGCACCGACCACCACTGGACCACCGACGGGGCCTACGCCGCCTATCTGGAGCTCTCGAAAGCCGCGAACCTCTCCGGCGCGGCCACGACCTATGAACGCCGGCTGCTCTCCAACGCCTTCAGCGGCACTCTCACCGCCGCCAGCGGCTTCCGGACCGGCCAGCGGGACGACCTGTACGCCTACCTGCCGCCGGACGACGGCGTGCAGACCGTGGTGACCTACGTGGGCGAGAACGTCCGGAGCGCCTCCCTCTACCGCGCGGAGCACCTGGACACCCGGGACCAGTACGCCGTCTTTCTGGACGGCAACCACCCGGAGATCAAGATCGAGACCAACGTGGACAACGGGCGGACGCTGCTGGTCCTCAAGGACTCCTACGCCAACTGCTTCATCCCCTTTTTGACCCGGGACTACGGCAAGATCATCGTCGTCGACCCCCGCTACTTCACCGGGGACCTGGAGGTGCTGATGGCCGCCGAGGGCGTCACCGAGACGCTGATCCTCTACAACGCCACCACCCTCGCCGCCGACCAGGCCCTGCGCCTGGACATCGCGGAATAGGCCGGAGGGAGGCCTTACAGTATCCATATAATAAGCACCATGTCGGCAAGTCCGACATGGTGCTTGGTCGTTCTTCAAGGGTTTTCACACGGGTCCTATTCCTTCACCAGCGCGATGGTCACCTCTCCCCCGCCGGGTTCGGCGAGATACTCCTGTTCGGCGTCGAAGGCGTAGCCCTCAGGGGCCTGGATCACCTGAATGTGATAGGCCAGCGCCTCGCCCTCGAATTCGGCGATGCCCTCGCCGTCGCCGTAGACGGCGGTGCATGTCGCGTCGGTGCAGAAGGTGACCACGCAGTCCGGCACGGGATCGCCGTTCTGGTCCACGAACAGCACCCTGTACAAAGCGGTCCCGTCGGCCGAAACCACCGCGTCGCTCCCGGCGGGCACCGCCTCGCTCCAATGCACCTCATAGCCGTAGGAGGCCAGGTAGTCGACGAAGGCGTCCACGCCCTCCTCGCCCTTGAAGAGCAGCGCGCCGCGCACGTCCTCGCTGCTGAGGACCTCCGGATCGGCATAGACGTACAGGAAGGTGTAGTCCCAGTCCCCGTCCCCCATCGACAGCGCCGTCTCGTAGCCGCTGCCGTCGGCCTTGAGCAGATCCGAAACCGGCACGAAGCCGCTGCCCAGGTCAAATCGGAGGAAGGCGACGTCCGGGTCGATGTCCGGCGTCAGGGTCACGGACGCCTCGACGGAAGCGCCGTCGACGATCCAATACTGGTCCAGGGCAAAGCTGCGGGTCAGCACGTCCGTCGGGTCGTCGAAGGCGACCGCCCGGAGCCCATCCCCGGCCAGGTCGAGGACAAAGCGCTCCCCGGTGGGACGGGCGGGCAGCGCCGCCAGCGCCGCCGCGGCGTCCTCGCCGCGAGCCAGGCGCACGCCGCTGATCCAGGCCGCGTCCTCGCCGTCGCGGGTATAGTCGTCCTTCTCATAGCCCAGGGCGATCTCGTGGGTGCCCGCCGACAGCGGCACGGCCCACGGAGTCCAGTCCCGCGTGCCGGGGAAGCGCTTCTTCACCTCGCCGTCCACGGACACGAACATGCCGTCGAAGATCGCCTCTGCGGAGGTGCGCACCTCGAACACCAGGGCGTCCCCCTCCTGTGCCTCCACCGTGGCGAGCACCTCGGCCACGGTGCTGTCGGCGCCGGCGTTGGTGGAAACCAGGGCCCTGCGCCCGTCGATCTCCACGGGCTGCATGAGCCAGAAGCGAGCGTCCTCCGGGTTGCGGAACGCGATGTCGCTGCCCTCGGTGTTGACCGCCGCGCTCAGCGCCTCGGCGCTCGCGCCGCCGTCCCCGGGCCGCAGGGTCGGGAAGCCCGTCAGCGGCGTGGTCTCGGTGTAGCTGTCGCTGAGGAAGAATTCAAACATCTGGGTGAAGGCCTCCGTGGACGACTGCGCGCCGATCTCCACGATGGCCACATTGCCGAACCGGTCCACCACCACGGTGGTGGGGATGCCGGAGGTGACGTACCTGCGCGCGAGTCCCACGCCGCTGTCGCTGCCGATGGGAAAGGTCAGGCCATGCTCCTCGGCGAAGGCCTTCAGCTTCTCATCGTCGTCCGTCGGTTCCGTGGACAGGGCGATGACCGCCACGCGGTCGCTGTACTGCTCGTAGGCCTCCTGCAGATAGGGGAATTCCAGCACGCAGTAGGTGCACCAGGTGGCCCACAGGTTGACGACCACCAGGTCGTGGGTCTCGAGCGCCTCGGACAGCGTGAATTCGCCGCCGTCAATGGTCCGCGCGGTAAAGTCGTCCATGGGCCGGCCCAGTCCCTCCGCGGGCTCCGCCCACGCCGGCGCAGACAGCGCCGCCAGCAGGGCCAGCGCCAGGAACAGCGCCAGCCGTCGCTTCATTGATCTCATTTTTCTGTGACTCCCTCTCCGGCCTCGCGCCGGGGTCGTTCCTCAATGGGGGTCGTGTGTCAATAGTGATCGAAGGTGGCCCTGCGAACGACCTTCTTCTCCAGGTCCCCGTTCAGCTTCTCCACCAGCGGGTGGGTCCTGTAGGCCTGCAGCTGCTCCTCGCTGTCCAGCTCCATCTCGGCCATCAAATCGAAGTCAGAATCCGTCTCCATGCAGCTGCGGCGGATGACCGGGCGGTTCATCCAGTCCAGCTCGTCGTCCAGCTTCTGGAACACCTTCCAGATCTTTTCCTGTACCTTGATGGGGTCCACGCCCTCGGCCACCTTCAGCAATACGCAGTGCTTCATAGCAAACCCTCCATTCGCCCGAACTGAGCCGTCGTATTCTGGACGCAAAAAGCGCCCGCTGCCATCATTATAGCATCGAGCGCCTTCGACGTCAAACCGTCAATTCTCCCATCACCTTCGCCACGTCCTCCCGAAGCACCAGGTCGGCACGGCCGTCCGCGGGGGTGGGCTCGGCGTTGATCACCACCAGTCGCTTGCCGTGGAAGTAGCCCAGGAAGGAAGCGGCGGGCTCCACCGACAGGGAAGTGCCCGCCACGATCAGCGTGTCGCAGTTCGAGATCTCCCGGCAGGCCCCCATGCAGGTGTACTTGTCCGGGGCCTCCCCGTAGAGCACCACCCAGGGCTTCACCACGCCGCCGCAGCGGTCGCACCGGGGAATGCCCTCGGAGGTCAGCACCTTTTCCAGACCGTAGAAGGCGTTGCAGTCCATGCAGTAGTTCTCGTGCACGCTGCCGTGGATCTCGTACACCCGGCAGTTCCCGGCGGCCTTGTGAAGCCCGTCGATGTTCTGGGTCACGATGCCCCGCAGCCTGTCCGCCCGCTCCAGCTCAAACAGCTTCCTGTGGGCGGCGTTGGGAAGCGCCTCAGGGTGGAGCATGAACTGCCGATAGAAGCGGAAGAAGCGCTCCGGCTCCATGTAGAAGAAAGAAGCGCTCAGCGCCATCTCCGGCGTCAGGCCCTCCCATTCCTGCCCGTACAGGCCGCCGGGACCGCGAAAGTCCGGGATGCCGCTGGCCGTGGACACCCCCGCGCCGCCGAAGAACACGATCCGCCGGGATTTGTCTATGATGCTCTGCAGTTCGGACATGGCCCTCTCCTTCATATTTCACGCGCGGCCACACTTTATGCGCGGCCGCGCTTCAATCAGTTCGATCAGTCGTAGATCTTCCTGCCGTGGGCATCCGGAACGCCGCTCATGCGATGGAAGAAGGTATTGATCACATCCCGCCACTCCCGGGCGTTGGCCTGCTGCATCGCCATGCGTTTCAGCGCCTCGTCCCGATCCGGCTGGGGCAGGTCGAGCCCCTCCAGGGTCCGGGCCATGGCGTCCACCTCTTCCGCGCCCTGGAAGTGGTCGTCGTAGACGCGCTGGATCAGCGTGCGCCCGTCGGACATTTTGTAGCCATAGGGCAGCCGATGAAAGAACAGCAGCAGCCGCTCGGGGCAGCTTGCGAGGTCCTCGAAGCCCGCCCGGATGCCATCCGGGTACTGGGCCGCGTAGCCGGTGCCCTTCGACGTGCGGTCGATGCCCACGGCGTCGCGGTCCGCGCGGTTGTAGGTGCCCCAGCTGTCGAACTCATACCCCATGGGGCTGGGGCCGTAGTGCAGGCCCGGGCGGACCATCCAGCAGAGGCCCAGCGGCGCGGTGTAGCGCTCGTAGGTCTCCCGGCTGGCCAGCAGCATGGCCGTCAGCGCGTCCTCCTGGTCCCTCGCCAGGGCGTAGGTCAGCCGGACCCAGCGGCGGATCACCCGCTCCGGATCCGCCCAGGGATCCCAGGCGTACTGCCCGAAGCCAAACAGGTTCACCGCGGCGAAGGGATGACCGGTGTAGTTCCAGTCCCGTCCCAGGTTGCCCACCGCGGCCACGGCGTCCACCGTCTGCGGGGGCAACTGGTCCGCCAGCTCCCGCCACATGGGGTTCATGGCGTACAGGTCGATCTGGTGGCCGGTGTACTCCTGGGCCAGCTGCACCTCCATGGCCAGGCGGGTGTTCGGCATGGCGTACAGCGTGGGCGACACGGGCTCCCGAACCTGGAAGTCGTAGGGTCCGTTCTTCACCTGCAGTATGACGTTGTCGTCAAACTGCCCGTCCAGCGGCGCGTAGGTCTCATAGGCCGCCATGGGCCGGTCGGTCTTCACGTCCCGCCAGTCCTGCTGGCAGTTGTACACGAAGGCGCGCCATACCAGCACGCCGCCGTGGGGCGCGATGGCCCGGGCCAGCATGTTCGCGCCCTCGGCGTGGCTGCGGCCATAGGTGAACGGGCCGGGGCGATGCTCGCTGTCCGCCTTCACCAGGAAGCCCGCGAGGTCGGGAACGGCCTGCCAGACCGCGTCGGCGCAGTCCCGCCACCAGCGCTGCACGCGCGCGTCCAGCGGGTCGGCGGTATCCAGACCGTGGGCCACGGGCCGGGCGAAGTCGATGGACACCATCAGACGCACGCCGTAGGGGCGGAACACCGCCGCCAGCCGCGCCAGGTCCGGCAGGTAGTCCTCGATGAGCAGGGCCGCCTCGTCCCGCACGTTCACGTTGTTGAGGCACAGCACGTTGATGCCCACGGAGGCCAGCGCCCGGGCCAGCTGGCGCACGCGCCCGTCGTCCCAGGCCATGCGGCCGCCCTCGAACCACAGGGACCGGCCGGAATAGCCCCGCTCGATGTCCCCGCTGGCGTCGTCCCAGCAGTTCAGCATGCGCAGGCCGTAGAAGGGTTTTTGCGCCCCCTCGGGAAGCGCCTCGCCGCAGGCCGCGGCCTCCAGCCAGGCATAGGCCCCGTACAGCAGGCCGGTGGGGCCGCCGACGATCTCCGGGCCCGCCCCGCCCTCTCGGAAGGCGTAGGCCTCCCCCATGTCCGCGTCCTCGATCAGCGCCGGAACGGATGCACCCAGCGCCGCGCACCCGGCCTTCAATTCATATTCCGCCACGCTTCGCGGCGTATCGCACGCTGCCGGCGCAATCTCCCCCAGGCGGGGCAGCCACAACCGGCAAGTCTTTTCGCTCATCATGATCGTCCTTTCGGTCAAATTGGTATCTGTTCAACCCCCAAAGCCGTTGAACCAGGCCCGCTCCTCCAGGGGCTTCTTGCGGGGACGCCGGATCTCCTCCGCCGCGACGCCCACGGGCAGCACGCACACCAGCTTGTATTCGTCGGGCACGCCCAGCCGCGCGGCCAGCTTGCCGCCGAGGTCGTCCTCGTCGGTGACGTGGCCCTCGAACCAGCAGCTCTGATAGCCCAGCTCCACGATGGCCAGCAGCATGTTCTGGATCGCGGCGCTGTAGTCCTGCACGTTGAACACCCGGTCCCGGTAGGCCACGATGGGCCGGGTCAGCACCAGGATCCAGGCCGGGGCGGTATCGCCGATGCGGGGCATCACCAGGGCCTTCAGCTCGTCCAGCAGCGTGGGATCGTCCACCGCTATGAAGGAAGTGGTCTGCTTGTTGCAGCCGGAGGGCGCGGCGCAGCCTGCCTCCAGTATGGCCCTCAGGTGCTCCCTCGGCACGGGATCGCTCTTGTACGGGCCGCGGTAGCTCGCCCGCGCGGCAATGGTCTTAAGCGTATTCATCTCTGTTCCTCCTCGCCGTCGATCGGTTCAAATCGGAAGCCCTCAAAGTCAAACCTGCACCCGGGCAGGAACACGAAGGTCACGTCGCAGACGCCTCCCGGCGCCATGAACTCAAAGGACTGCGTTCCAGGCTCGGCTGCGCCTTCAAATCGGCACTCCCGGGTGGTCTGCTCGCCGTCCCTGGCGGTGAAGCGCACCTGAACCGGGTTCACCGCCAGCGGCGTGAAGCCCTCGATGGTCAGCCGAAGGGAGCGGTGTCCGCCGAAGTCCATGCCTGCAAACACCAGGGACACGTTGTTGCCGATCCCGCGCACCGCGCCGCCGTCCCGGACGAAGCTGTCGCCGTAGATGGCGTCGGCCTCGCCTGCCCGCAGCCGCAGCCACGCTCGGCTCTGCCGGATAAAGCGGAAGCCCTTCAGGTGGATCTTGCGCTCCATGGCGAAGCAAATCGTCTGCACGCCGGTGAAGCGCACCGGCAGCTTCCAGCGTTCGGTCTGGTATACGTTCCAGCGGCTGGGCTTCTGATAGGGCAGCACCGCCACCCGCTCGCCTCCCGTCCGGGGATCCCCCCGGTACAGCGCGATTGCATACGCGCTGCCGTCCAGGGCGAACACCGGCAGCTCGATCTCGTCCGAACCCACCGGGCCGAAGTCAACGTTTTCAAAGCCGACCATGCTCCAGCCGTCCCGGGCAAAGGAGACGCCCTTTTCGTTGCCGGGAGTGATCTCGCCGTCAGACAGGCTGTAGAGGCCCGCGGAGACGAATCCATAGGGATCGAGCCCGGCGCTGCCGAAGCCCCGCGCCTCGATCTCCAGCTGGGAGATGACCCGGGCGTGGTCCGCGCCGTTGTCGCAGACGGCCCGCAGGTACACCCTGCCGTCGCCCACGCCCGTCACCCGGACGCCGCCCGGCTCCGGCGAGAGGGTCGCGCAGGGGCTCTCGATGCCCGCCGCGTTGACGACGCGCCACTGGATCTCCTGCGCCGCCGCGTTCTCCGGCAGCAGCGCCGCCGCGAACCGCGCGGTGGGGCGCTCCGGCGTCAGCAGCGTGCCCTCCAGCGGGCGGATGTCGATGCGGCGCGCCTCGATGGGGCGGGATCCCCCGCTGCTTCGCGCCGCGACACCCAGCGGATGGCCGTGCCCGGGCCTGCCCTCCGCGCAAGCGAACTCGATCTGAAGCTCCCCAGCGGCGAGGCCCTCGGCCTCGGCCCGCACCACCGCCGTTCCCGGCGCGTCCGTCGCGCCGATCATGGCCAGCAGCTTCCCGCTGAACAGGCGGCGGGAGTCGGTCTTGTAGCCGTCCTCGTCGGTGCTGTCGCCGTTGTCCAGGCCCAGCAGCCGCGCCGGCCCCTCGACGTTCACCTTCACCCGGTCCACCGCGTTCTCCACGGGGTTGCCCAGCGCGTCCAGGGCCTCTATGGCGACGAAGCACACATCCTCGCCGTCGGCGAGGAGCCTCGTCCTCTCCGCCGTCAGCGCCAGGGAAGCGCTGTCCCCCGGGGTGCGGCGAATATCCGAAGCGATCACCGCGCCGGTTTCATCCCGGCACAGGGCTTTCAGCTCTCCCGGCTCGAAGGGAACCTGCCACAGCGCCACGCTCTTCTCTGAAACGCGCAGGTCCAGCTCCCGGACGCCCAGGCTGTTGCCGTTCAGCAGCAGCTCCACGGAGGCGCCGTTGGCGTAGACCGGCACGTCGATCCGCTGGCCCCGGTTCCAGTCCCAGCTGACGCCGATGTGGGCCATGGGCTCCGGGTTCCACAGCGCCTTGACCTGATACCAGGCGTCCTTCGGGAAGCCGGCGGTGTCCACCATGCCGAAGTAGCAGCTTCGGGTGTGATACGGCGTGGGCTCGCCGATGTAGTCGATGCCGCTCCACAGGAACTGACCCAGCGTCCACGGGGTGTTCAGATCGTCCACCAGGCAGCGGCGCATGTCCTGGGTGCCCCAGGAGGTGATGCTGTTGCCCAGGGCCGAGCACTGCAAATCCTCCTCCGAGAGGATCTTCGCCGCCAGCGGGAAGTGGTAGACGCCCCGGCTGGACAGCATCGAGGCGGTCTCGCTGCCGTAGATCGCCCAGTCCGGATGGGCGGCTCGGTGGGCCTCGTAGTACTTCTCCGCATAGTTGTACCCGGCGATCTTCAGCGCGTCGGCGCACTTCTGCGCGCCCTCCCAGGGCATGTAGTTGCTGCCCATGGTCGCCCGGGTGTTGCCATCGGGATCCCAGCGCTCCACCTCATTGCGAATCGCGGCGGTCAAGGCCGGGGCCTCCGGGGAGACGTGGCAGTCCAGGATCTCGTTGCCGATGGACCACAGGATCACGCAGGGATGGTTCCGGTCCCGGCGCACCCAGGCGCGCACGTCCGAGCGCCAGTTGTCCTCGAAGAACCGGGCGTAGTCAAAGGAATTCTTGGGGAGGGCCCACATGTCGAAGGCCTCGTCCACCACCAGCAGACCCTCCTCGTCGCAGATGTCCAGCGCCCGGGCCGCGGGCGGATTGTGAGATGTCCGCAGGGCGTTGGCCCCCATCCGCTTCATCAGGCGCGCCTGGCGGCGGAAGGCGGCGGCGTTGAAGGCCGAGCCCAGCGCGCCAAGGTCGTGGTGCAGGCACACGCCGTGCAGCTTGGTCGGCACGCCGTTGAGCAAAAAGCCCCGCTCCGGATCGAAGGCCGTCCGGCGCAGGCCGACCCGGACCGTCTCCACCTGCCCCGCGACCGCGCAGGTCAGCGCGTACAGCCGCGGCGCGTCACAGCTCCACAGTCGGGGCCGGTCCACCCGAAGCTCCGCCCGGAGGACGTCCCCGGCATCCTCAATGGAGACTTCATCCACCGGGTTCCCGTCGGGATCGGCGAGTCGCAGGACCACATTCCCGCCCCGGGGCGCGCCTTCCAGCTCCACGTCCACTGTCACGCGCCACGCGCCGTCTCCCTCCGGGGCGCAGCGGACGTACAGGCCGTCCGGCGCGATATGGCGCGGAGGCAGCGCCGACAGCGTGACATCCCGGAAGATGCCCGCGCCGGAGTACCAGCGGGAGTTGGGCGCGCGGTGGCGCACGCAGACCATCAGCCGGTTCTCCCCCGTCCTGAGCGCCCCGTTCAGGGGCACGTCGAAGGCGGTGTAGCCGTAGCGGTGAGTGGTCAGCAGGGTCCCGTTCAGCCAGACGTCGCAGTCCATGTAGACGCCGTCGAACCGCAGGGACCAGTCCAGCGCGGCGAAGTCCTCCGGCGCGACCAGCGCGCGGCGGTACCAGCCGTCCCCGTCCTCATACAGAGCATCCGCCTGCCAGATCAGCCAATCGTGGGGAATGTCCAGCGCCTGCCAGGAGGCCTCCGGCAGGCGCTGGACAGCCTCCAGGTCGCTGCCTGGCGCCAGCTTGACGAAGTTCCAGTTGTCGTTGATCAGTCGTTGCATTGCCCGTTTACTTCCCTTCAAGCCCCAAAGACTCGCGCCTGGGGCGGTTCTAAAAAAGGGGGAGCAGTTTGAAACCGCTCCCCCTGATCCGGACGACGTGAGTCGCCCTTCAGCCGTTATTCGGCAGTGTAGCCGTAGTACTGCTCCAGTTTCGCGGCGCGCTCGTCGATGATCTCCTGGCCGCCGTTGGTCAGGTAGTCATCCATGCCCTGATCGTACACGGCGTCGAAGTCGTCCACGGAAGCGGTGACGGCCTTGTTCAGCAGGCTGTCGCGGAACTCGGGCAGGCGGGTGCCGTACTCCTGCTCGGCCTCGATGGCACCGCAGTGATAGGTGGTTACGATGCGGCCGTCGGCCTTGGCAGCGGCGTTGGCGGTGACGATCAGCTCGGGAGCAACCTTCTCATAGCCCATAGCGGTGGTCACGGCAGTGGCATCGCCCAGGTACAGGCCGTTCACGGTGATGGTGTAGTCGATGTTGTTCAGGCTGTTCTGCAGGTAGTCGCCGGTGGTGGCGATCTTCTCATAGCCGCCCTCGATCACGTTGTAGGTCTCGCCCTCCTTGCCCAGCTGCAGGAACGCGATGGTCTCGGGATCGGAGATGAAGTCCAGGTACAGCAGGGAAGCGAGAGGCTCCTCGTTGGTGGCCGGGAAGAACACCTTGCGGTCGATGGAGGGAGCCAGGAACTTGCGATGCAGGCCCGCCTCGTTCACGAAGGTATCCACCGCGACGTAGCAGGCATCCTCGCCCACGTTGCGCTGCAGGTTGGCCTGGATGGAATCCTCGCCGCCGCGATAGGGGTAGTCCCAGTTGTGCTGGAAGGCACCGACGAAGCCGGCCTTCATCATGTCGTCCTCGTGGGTGGAGTCAGAGGCATACTCGGCGAAGTCCTTCCAGACCAGGCCCTCGTTGTACCACTTGTTCAGCACGCGGACGCCTTCCTTGTAGTTGGGATACAGCAGGTGGCGATCGTCGAAGCCGTTGATGTACAGGTCCTCGTCCTTGGCGTCTTCCGGCACATAGGCCATGAACAGCAGGTCGTTGCGCCAGCCGATGTCATAGCTGGTGCTGTAGGGGACCATCTTGGAGGCGTCGCCGCCCAGCAGGGTCTCGGCGTTGTCGCGGAAGGCCACCAGGCAGTTGTAGAACTCTTCCTCGGTGGTGGGCAGCTCCATGCCCAGCTTGTCCAGCCAGTCCTTGCGGATGAAGGTGTTGATGCGGGCGTTGTCGGCCAGGGTCGCCTCGACGGCCCACAGGTCGCCGGAGTCGGGATCCTGATCCCAGAAGATGTTGGTGTCGCCCAGCAGGTTCCACAGGTTGGGCAGGACGTCCTTGTACTCCTCGAGGGCCTTGCCGCCGATTTCATTCAGGTTGATGATGCCGCCCATGTCGGCATAGGACTGAATGGTGGGATAGGAGTAGGTCACGCACACGTCGGGGGCATCGCCAGCCGCCAGCGCGGTGTTCATGTCGTCGACCTCGGTCCAACGGCCGATGGAGACAAACTCCACCTCGACGTTGTACTTCTCGAGCATGCCGGCCTTGATGTAGTCGGTATACACGTTGTTGGTCGGATCGGTGCCGCCGTCGTTGTTGCGGTTGTAGATCTCAACGGTGATGTGGCGGGTCTCGGCAAACTTGCCGTCCACGAGCTCCTCAGCGGACGCGGAGAAGGCGCACACGGAAAGCAGCATGGCCAGCGCCAGCACAAGGGTCAAAAGTTTCTTCATGTCTATGTCCTCCTTACTATATTATGGGCATCCAGCCCAGGGATACAAATTGGAGTTGGGAGTTTAGAGTTTAGAGTTAAATAAGCTGGCCGTGCGGGGATCAAATGCCATGCCATTCCCTGGCACTCATTATCTGAACTCTTAACTCTCGCGCGCAAGCGCGATCAGCCCTTCACCGCGCCCAGGGTGACGCCGGTGACGAAGTAGCGCTGCAGCCAGGGATAGATCAGCAGGATCGGCACGGTGGCGAACATGACGGTCGCCATCTTCAGGGTCTCGCCCAGGCCGGGAGAGGAGAAGCCCTCCTGCGTGGCCACCTCCACGTTGGTGGTGTTCTGCAGGATGTTGTACAGCAGCAGCTGGATGGGATACAGGTCCTCCCGCTTCTTCAGGTACAGCAGGGCGTCGGAGAAGCCGTTCCAGCGGCCCACGGCGTAGAACAGCGCCAGCGTGGCCAGCACCGCCTTGGACAGGGGCAGGTAGATCTGGATCAGCGTGCGGATGGGGCCCGCGCCGTCGATCTCGGCGGCCTCCCTCAGGCTCTCGGGCACGCCGTAGAAGAACGAGCGCATGATGATCATGTTGTACACGCTCAGGCAGCTGGGGATGACCAGCACCCAGATGGTGTCCAGCATGCCCAGGTTGCGCAGCCACAGATAGTGGGGAATCATGCCGGCGGAGAAGTACATGGTGAACAGCACGATCACGTTGATGACCTTGCCGCCCTTCAGTTCCTTATAGGTCAGCGGATAGGCGCACATGATGGTCATCGCCAGGGACAGCAGCGTGCAGCCCACGGTCAGCAGGCCGGTGTACCACAGGGAGTGGACGTACTTGGGGTCCTTCAGCACCGTGGTGTAGGCGTCCACGTTCCAGCCCTTGGGCCAGAGGACGACCTCGTTGCGGATCAGGTATTCAGCGGAGGAGAGGGAACGGGCCAGCACGTTCAGCAGCGGCACCAGGCACACAAACATGACGATGAAGCTGATGATGGCGATGATCCAGTCGCCCACCTGAGTGGATTTGGATTTAATCATTGATCGCGCACCCCCTTACATAATGCCGCGCTCGCCCATGCGCTTGGCCATCGCGTTGGCGGCAACAAGGAAAATGACGCCGACCACGGACTGGAACAGGCCCACGGCGGTGGTAAGGGCGAACTTGTTGGCCTTCAAGCCGTTCTGGTACACATAGATGGAGATAACCTGGGAGACGTCCGACACCAGCTTGTTGCTCAACGCCAGGGGACGGTCGAACTCGGAGCCCAGGATGCGGCCCAGGTTCATAATCAGCAGCGTGATGATGGTCGGCCGCAGGCCCGGCAGCGTCACGTGCCAGATGCGCTTGAAGCGGCCCGCGCCGTCCACGGCGGCGGCCTCATACAGCTCGGGGCTGATGCCCGTCAGCGCGGCCAGGTAGATGATGGTGCCCCAGCCAGCTTCCTTCCAGATGCCCAGCACCACGTAGGTGCCGACCCACCAGTTGGTGTTGCTCATGAAGGGGATCGACGCGTCGGCATTGCCGGTCATGCGCTTGTAGAGGATGTTCACCAGGCCGTCGTTGCTGGCCAGAAGCCTCAGCGCCAGGCCGGAGATGATGATCCAGCTCAGGAAGTGGGGCATGTACAGCACGGTCTGGGTGATCTTCTTGAAGCGCTTGAAGGACAGCTCGTTCAGCAGCAGCGCCAGCAGGATCGGCGCCGGGAAGCCGCAGATGAGGTCCAGCAGGTTCAGCATGATGGTGTTGCGCAGGGCGTTGATGAAGGTGCGGTCCTTGAATGCCTTGACGAACCACTCAAAACCGCCGTTCTTCGCCCATTTCAGCTCCCACGGATTTTTGAAGATGTTGTTTTCCTTGAACGCGCCGAGAATCCAGGCCATCGGCACGTACCGGAAGATGATAAAGAAAACAAGGGGAAGAATCAGAAGCAGATAAAGTGTTCCGTAGCGGCGCATGTAGGCCTTGAAATTCGACGACCGATTGCTCGGCAGTCTGCTTGCATTGGTATTCAAGCGCAGCCTCCTCCTTTCATTGCGGGGTCATTTTGGCAGCCCCATGCCATCTTTACGCAATCAATTTGGAATAGTGTAAAAAAACATCCCTCATTATTTGTATTATACTATGTAAAAAGTGAGCGCATCTTATCAAATCATTCTATAAAACTCTCAGATATTGCTAATTTGTAGTATCAAACCGTCCCCGGCGCGTGCTGGCGCATCCGTCGGTACTGGGAGGGCGTCACGCCCTCGTACTGCTTGAACACGCGGTTGAAGGTGGCGATGGAGTCGAATCCGGCCTGGAGAGCCACCTCCGTCACCCGCAGCTGGGGATTGGACAGCAGGCGCCGGCAGAGCACCAGGCGCTGGCGCATATAATAGTCGTAGAAGCTCATGCCCGAATAGAGCTTGAAGGTGCGGGCGAAGTGGTATTTGCTGTAGCCGCAGTAGGCGGCCATGTCGTCCAGGGTCAGCTTCTCGTCGCAGTGCTCGGCGATATAAGTGCAGGCGTTGGCCAGCACGGTCATCGCCAGGTGCTGCCTGGGCGTGGTCTGGACGCGGTCCCCCGCCTCATCCGAGAGCAGATACTGGGCCGTGCGCACCAGCACCAGCCGCAGCCAAAGCCGGGCCGCCGTGGGCGAAAGGGCCTTGTCCTGGCCGAATTCCCGCACGGCGTTGATAAAGTAGCCGCGGATCTCCTCCAGCGCGGCGCCGTCCCGGTCGGCGCGCAGGTGGACGCAGGGATACAGCACGCGCTGCACCTGGGGCAGCCCTTCGATGGTATAGAACTCCCTCTGGTCGATCAGGAACAGGTAGCGGAAGCCCTCCTCCGGCGCGAAGATCTCGTGCACCACGCCCGCGGGCACCATGAACAGCTCCCCCGGCTCGATCTTGTAGGCGGTCTGCCCCACCATGACGGTGTAGTCGTTCTCCATGGGCATGATGACCTCCGCCGCGTTGTGCCAATGCGCCGGATAGTCGTCCGCCTCCCGGTTGCGATAGAGGCGCACCGAGTCGTCCACGTGGTGCTCGATCTGTCTCAGCTTGAAGAAGGATTCCTGCATGCCCATCACCCAACGATATTTTAACAAAAAAACGCCCCGGACGCAATGGGAAAATGCGCACAATCTGATGATTCCGGCAACGGCCGCCCTGGCTGCCGCCTTCGCCCGGGTTTTGTTTCTTTACTTGCAAAAAGCCTATGATGGGGTTATAATACTGGCATCAAAATCTACGATAAATCGAGGGAAAAGAACATGCTGGACATCAATCTGATCCGTACCAATCCCGATCTCGTGCGCGAGAATATCAAGAAGAAGTTCCAGGACGAGAAGCTGCCCATGGTGGATGAGGTGCTGGAGCTGGACAAGAAGAACCGCGATGCCATCCAGCGGGCGGACTACCTGCGCTCCCAGCGCAACAAGATCTCCAAGCAGATCGGCATGCTGATGGGCCAGGGCAAGAAGGACGAGGCAGAGGCCGCCAAGCAGCAGGTCAAGGACATGCAGGACGAGCTGGCGGACATCGAGCAGAAGGAGACCGAGTACGCCGACGAGATCCGCAAGCGCATGCTGGTGATCCCCAACATCATCGACGCCTCCGTGCCCATCGGCAAGGACGACAGCGAGAACGTGGAGAACGAGCGCTTCGGCGAGCCCGTCGTGCCCGAGTGGGAGATCCCCCACCACACCGAGATCCTGGAGCGCCTGAACGGCCTGGACCTGGATTCCTCCCGCCGCACCACCGGCTATGGCTTCTATTATCTGAAGGGCGACATCGCCCGTCTGCACAGCGCCATACTGTCCTACGCCCGGGATTTCATGATCGACCGCGGCTTTACCTATTATGTGCCCCCGTTCATGATCCACGGCAACGTGGTCACCGGCGTGATGAGCTTCGCTGAGATGGAGAACATGATGTACAAGATCGAGGGCGAGGACCTCTACCTGATCGGCACCAGCGAGCACAGCATGATCGGCAAGTTCATCGACCAGATGCTGGACGAGAAGGACCTGCCCCAGACCCTGACCTCCTACTCCCCCTGCTTCCGCAAGGAAGTCGGCGCCCATGGCATCGAGGAGCGCGGCCTGTACCGCGTCCACCAGTTCGAAAAGCAGGAGATGGTCGTGGTCTGCAAGCCCGAGGACAGCATGATGTGGTATGAACGGCTGTGGAAGAACACCGTCGACTTCTTCCGCACGCTGGACATCCCGGTGCGCACCCTGGAGTGCTGCTCCGGCGACCTGGCCGACCTGAAGGTGAAGAGCTGCGACGTGGAGGCCTGGTCTCCCCGCCAGAAAAAGTACTTCGAGGTGGGCTCCTGCTCCAACCTGGGCGACGCCCAGGCCCGCCGGCTGAAGATCCGCGTCAAGGGCGCGGACGGCAAGAAGTACCTGCCCCACACCCTGAACAACACCGTGGTGGCCCCGCCCCGCATGCTGATCGCCTTCGTGGAAAACAACCTCCAGGCCGACGGCAGCGTCCGCATCCCCGAGGCCCTGCGGATGTACATGGGCGGCAAGACCGAGATCCGTTGAGCAGACGGCCCGGCGACCCTGCCGGCCCGGCCCCCATACCGACGCTCATAATTGAACAGCCCGTCCGAACGCGGCGCATCGACGCCGCGCCGGGACGGGCTGTTTTTATACCTATTATATACCCCCTTTTCGTCCGGATTGTGCCGCCAGGGTTAAGCCCAATAACGCAACGAATGAGCAGTAAAAATCAAAACAAGCATTGACAAATTAGCAAAGTAGCTATAAAATATAAAATATAGAGGTGCGTTTTAACATTTCCCCACGGATTTTTAGTCCGCCGTCAGGCGGCTGAAAAATAAAAAAGGAGGCTTTCACTTATGAAGAAGATCCTGGTTCTGATGCTGGCCCTGATGCTGGTCATCTCGTCCATGGCGGCTCTGGCGGAAATTCCCGAGCTGACCAAGGAACCCCTGACGATCACCCTTTGGGACATCGCTCCCGAAGAGCCCAACAAGTCCATCCAGGAAGGCGCCGTGCAGCGCTTCATGGCGGACTATCCGAACATCACCGTCAATCAGGTGCACCAGCAGAACGACAACTACAAGCAGCAGCTGGTCGTGGCCATGAGCGCCAACGAGTGCCCCGACATGTACATCCACTGGGCGGGCGGCCCGATGGCCGAGTACTACAAGTCCGGCTTCGTCAA
Organism: Clostridia bacterium; assembly: GCA_030530315.1. Lineage (GTDB taxonomy): Bacteria > Bacillota > Clostridia > Christensenellales > Aristaeellaceae > UBA2862. Next base: position 110,272 of record JAUMVG010000003.1, read on the forward strand.
TGACCTGACCGAGATGTACAACAAGTATGATCATCCGGACTTCATCGACGCCGCTGTGGCCCAGGCTTCCTACGACGGCAAGGTCCTGTCCATCCCCTTCGGCGGCCTGTCCGGCTGCGACATCTTCTACAACAAGACCATCTTTGCCGAGGTCGGCATTGAGGTTCCCACCACCATCGACGAGCTGGAAGCGGCTTGCGACAAGCTGCTCGAGGCGGGCTACGTGCCCTTCTCCCTGGCCAACGGCTCCAAGTGGACCGGCTCCATGTACTACATGTATCTGGTCGCCCGCCACTCCGGCAATGCCGAGTTCGACGCTGCCTATGACGGCACCGGCTCCTTCACCTCTCCCGCCTTCATCTGGGCCGGCGAGAAGATCCAGGAATGGGTCAAGAAGGGCTACTTCAACGACGGCTTCAACAGCATGATCACCGACAACGGCGAAGACCGCATGCTGATGTACAACAACACCTGCGCGATGATGCTGCATGGCTCCTGGCAGGTTGGCTCCGTCATGACGGACAACATGGACTGGTACAAGGCCAACTTCGGCACCTTCCGCTTCCCGGAGGACACCGAAGCCGCAGCGGCTGGCGTTCCCCAGAACGTTGAGATCGGCACCGCGGTCGGCAACGCCTTCTCCTTCAACTGCTGGAAGGAAGACGGCTCCGTCGATCAGGAGAAGCTGGATGCCTGCTACGTGCTGGCCACCCAGTACTACAGCGACGACCAGTACAACGCTGAGCAGGTCGCCGTTGGCCGTACCCCCTCCATCAAGGGCTTCGACCAGGTTGAGGACGAGAACATGAAGGTCGTCATCGACACCTTCTTCAACGCCTCCAACGTGCAGCTGTGGTATGACCAGTACCTGCCCGCCTCCGTCACCGAGGTGCACAAGGACTGCATGACCGAGCTGTTCGGCCTGACCAAGACCCCGCAGGAGATCGGCGAGATGCAGGATGCGGCCATGGCTGCTGCCCGCGAAGGCTGATCGAACGAACACTGAATGCCTTTGGCATTCGTGCGGAATACCCGCAGGACTTTCCCTGCGGGTATTCCTTCATAAGGCCAATCGAATGCGTCGCGCCAGCTGACGGTCAACCGCATTGCGTGCAGTGGACGGGCGGTTGCCGGGGCGCATTGGATTATAACTAAAAGGAGGCGGAAGCCATATGGGAAAACACTCCAGAAGGATGCTGGCGGAGACGTCGCAAAAGGGCACGGCCCTGGCCGCGACGATATTCCTCGCTCCGGCGCTCATCCTGATCGCCCTGTACATGATCTATCCCGTAATTGATACCTTTGTCACCAGCCAGTACCAGTGGAACGGCATTTCTGCGGACAGGATATTTATCGGCCTGGACAACTGGAAGACGCTGCTTCAGGACTCCAAGTTCTGGGCTTCCTTTTCCCATAACCTGATCGTCATGGTCTTTTCGATCCTGCTGCAGATCCCGATAGGACTGCTGCTGGCCACGTTCCTCGACAGCGTGGGGCGCAAGTCAAACATCTTCAAGATCATCTGGTTCTTCCCCTACCTGATGAGCTCGGTCGCCATCGCGTTCCTGTTCAATTACATCCTCGGCACCAACGACGGCCTGTTCACCTCCATCGCCACGCTGCTGAACGGCAAGCGGACGATCGTCGACCTGCTGGGCAAGAGCCCGCAGGCGCTGTTCGCGGTCATCGGCGTAATGGCCTGGCAGTTCACGCCGTTCTACATGGTGTACTTTATCGCCGGCTATTCCAATATCTCCACCTCGCTGTACGAAGCGGCGATCATCGACGGCGCGAACCGCCGGCAGTACCTGTTCAAGATCGCCATACCTCTGCTGGGCCCGATCTTCAAGACGGCCTGCACCATGTCGATGATCGGCTCCCTGAAGTACTTCGACATGATCTGGAACATGACCCAGGGCGGCCCCGCGGGCGGCACCGAATTGATGGCGACCTACATGTACAAGCTGTCCTTCCAGCAGTGGAAGATGGGCTACGGCTCTGCCGTGGCCGCCGGCATGTTCATACTGATCACCGTCATCGCGCTGCTGTTCCAGAAGATATTTGTCGTAAAGGAGGATTATTGACATGACCAACGATGTCAAGTTGGCACAGCAGCAGCTTGCCGAGCAGAAATACAAGCGCGAGCGCGTCAAGAGCCGCGTCTCGTGGATCATCGCATGGTTCCTCGCGTGCTTCTGGATGCTGGTCGCGCTGATTCCCTTCGCCTTCATGATCTTCAACTCCTTCCGCAAGCAGTTTGACATGTTCACGCAGGGCGTATTCCATCTGCCGCAGCCCTGGGTTTTTGAAAACTACCCAAACATCATACGAAACGGCTTCTTCGGCTATTTCGGCCGCTCGGTGCTGATCGTCGCCATCTCGCTGGTGCTGATGCTGGTCATCTCCTCCTTTGCGGCCTATCCGCTGTCCCGAATGAAGTTCAAGCTGCGCAACCTCATCTACGCCGGCATCATCGCCATGATGTCCATCCCCATGCACGTCACCCTGATCCCGATCTTCAAGATGACCAACTGGATGGGCCTCTACGACAACAAGTTCTCGCTGATCGGCCCCTACGTGGCCTTCGCGCTGCCGATGTCGGTGTTCATACTGACGGGCTTCATGATGACCATCCCCCGGGAGGTCGAGGAGGCCGCTGTCATCGACGGCTGCAACAAGTACAGCATGTTCTTCCGCATCATCTGGCCGCTGTCCAAATCCGGTCTTTCCACGCTGGCCATCTACAACGGCGTCTCGATGTGGAACGAGTTCGCCTTCGCCAACACGCTGCTGCTGTCGGCCAACCAGAAGACCCTGCCCCTGGCGCTGGGCCAGTTCAAGGGCGAGCACGCCATGGACATGCCGCTGATGCTGGCGGTGCTGGTGCTTTCCGCGCTGCCGATGATCATACTGTTCATCGTCTTCCAGGACAAGCTGGTCAAGGGCATGATGGCCGGCGCGGTGAAGGGATGATCTTCAGTCGGTTCGATGGTTTGAAACAATAAATGTAGTTTACCAGTGTAAGGAAACAGTCAACAGGGAACAGGAAATGCTGCTGCCGCGCTGACTTTGATAACATTTGAACAGAAACGGCGGTAGCCACTATCCCTGTTCCCTGGACCCTGTTCCCTTGAATAACCCCCCTTACCAAAAACAGAGAGGAATGATCCACATGATTTACTACGTCAACGCCAACGCCCCCATGGAGGGCAACGGCCTGAAGGAGACCCCCTTCCGCCACATCGACGACGCGGCCCGCGTGGCCGTGGCCGGAGACGAGATCCTCGTGGCCCCCGGCATCTATCGCGAGAAGGTGACCCCCCGCCACGGCGGCACGGAAGACGCGCGCATCGTGTACCGCTCCGAGGAGCCCCTGGGCGCGGTGATCACCGGCGCGGAGATGCTGACCGGCTGGACGAAATTCAAGGGCAGCGTGTGGACCAACCGGGTCAACAACGGCGTGTTCGGCAGCTATAACCCCTATATCAACATGGTGTGCGGCGACTGGTACTTCGCCCCCACCGTGCGCCACACCGGCGCGGTGTTCCTGAACGACGCCATGATGTATGAGACCGTCACCCTGGACGAGTGCCTCGCGGGCGAGGCCGATCCCTGCGCCTGGGACGCCGAGGCCTCCACCTGGAAGTGGTATACCGAGCAGGACGGCGACGAGACCGTGCTGTACGCCAACTTCCACGACCTGGACCCCAACGCCCAGAAGGTGGAGATCCTGGTGCGCCGCAACTGCTTCATGCCCGATGAGAACGGCATCAACTACATCACCGTCTCCGGCTTCGACATCAACAAGGGCGCGACCACCTGGGCGCCGCCCGCCGCCTACCAGGACGGCCTGATCGGCCCCCACTGGTCCAAGGGCTGGATCATCGAGGACTGCGCGGTCTGGGGCAGCAAGTGCTGCGGCATCTCCCTGGGCAAGTACCGCGACCCCGAGAACGACATGTACTTCTACACCAAGCACGTGAAGAGCCCCACCCAGATGGAGCGCGACGCCGTGTGCCGCGGCCAGTATCACGGCTGGCTGAAGGAGAAGGTGGGCAGCCACATCATCCGCCGCTGCCACGTGCACCACTGCGAGCAGACCGGCATCGTGGGCCGCATGGGCGCGGTGTTCTCCACCGTCGAGGACTGCCACATCCACCACGTCTGCAACTCCCAGCAGCTGGGCGGCGCCGAGACCGCGGGCATCAAGCTGCATGCCGCCATCGACGTGACCATCCGCCGCAACCACATCCACAACTGCATCATGGGCGTGTGGCTGGACTGGGAGGCCCAGGGCGCGCGCATCAGCCAGAACCTGCTCCACGACAACCACCGGCCTGAGGGCATCCTGCCGGCCAAGGGCGCGATGTTCTCCAACGACGTGTTCATCGAGGTGGGCCACGGCCCGACGCTGATCGACAACAACGTTATGCTGTCCAAGGTGTCTCTGGTCATGCCCTCCGAGGGCATCGCCTGCGTGCACAACCTGATGTGCGGTTCCTTCGCCCACATCAATTCCGGCGTGGACAGCATCGTCAACGGCCAGCGCGAGCCCCGCTACACCCCCTACCACATCCGCCATCGCACCGAGGTCGCGGGCTTCATGACCATCCTGCACGGCGACGACCGCATCTACAACAACATCATCGTGCAGAAGCACCCCGTCGTCAACCCGGACTGCAAGCCGAACACCCCGGACTATGAGTACGCGGGCACCGCGCCGTTTGACATCTTCCCGTCCTATGACGAGTGGATCGCCAACTTCATGATGGACCGCGAACCCGAAATGCACGAGCTGGCCCAGTATCACTTCGGCCACCTGCCCGCCTGGGTGGACGGCAACGCCTACTTCAACGGCGCGAACGTCAGCCGGCATGAGAAGCACGGCCTCGTCGAAAAGGACGCCAGGGTCACCGTGGAGCTGGAGGAAGTGGACGGCAGGTGCGTACTGAAGAGCAACCTGTACGACTTCCTGGGCGATTTCCGCGACGGCATCATCACCTCCGATACGCTGGGCAAGGCCTTCGAGCCGGAGGAGCGCTTCGAGAATACCGACGGCACGGATATCGTCTTCGATCGGGATTACTTCGGCGGCCACCGCGGCCTCGCCACGCTGCCCGGCCCCTTCGCCGAGGGCGGCAAGGAGTGGCAGGTCTGGTAATCCGGAAAACACTAAACAAATGGCCCCCTTTCAATCGAGGGGGCCCTTCTTACGAGGAGGAGCGAAAACATGAGAGCAACCAAGGCATACCGCCTGGCGCTGACCGACGAGGCAAGGAAGATCGTCGGGCAGATGTCCCTGGAGGAAAAGGTCTACCTGATGAGCGCCAACCTGGACATCAGCATCATGACCCCGGAGTACGTGGGCGAAATGATGTCCAACGACGAGATGCACTACAACGTCACCCCCTATGAGGCGGGTGGCTGCGAGCGCTTCGGCCTGCCGCCGATGAAGTTCGCCGACGGTCCCCGCGGCGTGGTCTGCGGCAACGGGCAGAGCACCTGCTTCCCGGTGTCCATGGCCCGCGGCGCCACCTTCGACACCGCCCTGGAGGAGGAGGTCGGCCACGCCATCGGGCGCGAGGTCCGCGCCTACGGCGGCAACCTGTTCGCCGGCGTGTGCATCAACATGCCCTACAATCCCGGCTGGGGCCGCAGCCAGGAGACCTATGGCGAGGAGACGAACCACATCGGCGCCATGGGCGCGGCGCTGGTGCGCGGTGTGCAGGACGAGGACGTCATGGCCTGCGTGAAGCACTTCGCCTTCAACAACATGGAGAACGCCCGCTTCAAGGCCTCCGTCACCTGCGACCAGCGCACGGAAAAGGAGGTCCTGCTCCCCCACTTCAAGGACTGCCTGGACGCCGGCGCGGCCAGCATCATGAGCTCCTACAACCGCTACAACGGCGTGCACTGCGGCCACCACCACTACCTGCTCACCGAGGTGCTGAAGGGCGATTGGGACTTCGACGGCTTCGTGATGTCCGACTTCATCTGGGGCGTGCTGGACACCGTCGAGGCGGCCAACGGCGGCCAGGACATCGAGATGATGCTGACCCACTTCTTCGGTAACAACCTGGTCCAGGCCGTGAAGGACGGCTTCGTGCCCGAATCCCGCATCGACGACGCGGCGCTGCGCATCGTGCGCACGATCCTGGCCTTCGACCGCGGCCACAAGGAGTATGACATGTCCGTGGTCGGCTGCAAGGAGCACATCGCCCTGGCAAAGCGGGCGGCCGAGGAGTCCATCACCCTGATCAAGAACAAAAATGTGCTGCCGCTGGACAGGGCGAAGGTCAAGAAGCTGGCCCTGATCGGCAAGCTGGGCGACAAGGCCAACATCGGCGACCACGGCTCCTCCCAGGTGCGCGCGGCCTACACCGTCACTCCGCTGGAGGGCCTGAGGGCCGCGAACCCCGGCTGCGAGGTCGTGTTCGACGACGGCTCCGACCTGGAGCGGGCAAGGAAGGCCGCGGCCGAAGCCGACGCGGTGGTGTTCGTGGTGGGCTACAACCACGACGACGAGGGCGAGTTCGTATCCGCCGAGCAGAACGGCAACTACCTGGGCGCCATCGGCGGCGACCGCAAGACCGGCCTCGGCCTGCACGCCGACGAGATCGCGCTGCTGAAGGCCGTCACCCCGGCGAACCCCAACCACGCCGTGGTGCTCATCGGCGGCAACATGATCATGATGACCGAGTGGTATGACGTCGCCAACGCCATCCTGATGGCCTACTATCCCGGCCAGGAGGGCGGCACGGCCATCGCCGAGATCCTCTACGGCGACGTGAACCCCTCCGGCAAGCTGCCCTATGTGGTGCCCTTCAGCGAGGACGACCTGCCCTGGGTGGACTGGGAGGCGACGGACCAGTACTATGAATACTACCACGGCTACGCCCGGCTGGACAAGAACGGCGTCAAGCCCCTGGTGCCCTACGGCTACGGCCTTTCCTACACCCGCTTCGAGCAGTCCGCTCCGGCGCTGAAGGTCGACGGCGACAGGCTGGTCGCCACGGTTTGTGTGAAGAACATCGGCGACCGCGCGGGCGACGAGGTCGTCCAGCTTTACGCCGGCTACGAGAACTCCCGGATCGACCGCCCGCTGCGCCAGCTCTGCGGCTTCGCCCGCGTGAGCCTGGAGCCCGGCGAGGAGAAGGCCGTGGAGATCGCCGTGCCACTGGAGAAGCTGAAGTGGTACGATCCCGTGCACCGCGATTGGAAGCTTGAGGCGATGGAGTACACCTTCTACGCCGGCTCCAGCGAAGCTCTCGAGGACCTGAAGGGCGCAAAGATCGCGCTGTAAGGCGAGATGAAAATCATGACCACCGGCTCTACCGGTGGTCATGCAGGATGTTGACAAAGTCAACAGACTGACAGATTGATGAAAAGCCTGCAAGGCAAGGCGGCAAGCCTGCAAAAAAGGGAGTTTACCCGGTCGTAAATGACCGCATTTTGCAGGCGCTGCCAACGAAGCAAGCAAGAATCCCACCTGCTTTTCTTCCATCAGGTGGGATTCTTGCGATTGCGGGCTTTGTCAGCGGTCTGCATGACCACCGGCTCTACCGGTGGTCATGATTTTGCTGAATACGTGTACCCTACCCGTTGCCGCCCAGGAATTCCTCCAGCACCTGGCCGGTCTGGTGCATCCGCGTGGCGGCGTCCACCCCCACGTAGCGGTAGTGCCAGGGCTCGTAGCTGATGCCGGTGATGTCCGCCTTGTTTGCGGGATAGCGCTGGATGAAGCCATACTCGTGGGCGTGGGCCATCAGCCAGCTGTACTGGGGCGTGTTCTCAAAGCCGTCGCCGGTCTCCACGGTCACGTCGAAGGCCATGCCCGTCTGGTGCTCGCTGGCCCCGGGCTGCTGGGCCTTGCCGGGCTCGCTCTGGGCGTAGACCTCCTGCTGTCGCTGGTAGCTGCGGTAGCCGCTGGTGACGATGTAGCCGTTCATGTCGGCCTCCTCGGCGGCGTGGAACATCCGCTCCATGGCTTCGTAGGTCTGCCGCGTCAGCATGATCTCGCTGCTGGCCAGCCGGAAGGAGTGCCGCTGCTGGTACAGGTTCACCAGCTCGTCCGGCACGTAGTCCGCCTCCAGACGGTGGCTCTCGTTCACCAGCAGTATGTTCCCCCTGAACCGCGTGGACTCCACGCCGAAGTGCCAGCCCAGCCCGAAGGCCCCCGCCAGCAGCGCCACGGCCAGCGCCGCGACCAGTATCCTCTGCCCCGGCTGCTGCCGGCGCTTCTTTTTCCTCGCCATGCCGCTCTCCCCTTCGTACCCGGCGGCGCTTCCCGCCGCCCCTCTCCATCATCATACCCCGGGGAACCGCCGCTGTCAAGCGGTTGACAATTCCGGTCCCCTCTGCTATAATGGGTCCATCCAAGGAAAGGCAGGTACACCTGTACTGATGAAGATTCGCAACTGACATCCGGCCGCAAAAATTCTCCCCTTCTGTTCCATCGGGCAGAGGGCCAGTTTTGCCGCCGTTTGGAGGTTGCGTTTTTTGCACGGCCGAAGTGTCGTTGCGCCGCGGCGGCAACAGCCCCGGCGGCACTGTGTTTTTGCGCTCCCTCCCCGGCGGGAAGGAGTGTATTTTTATGCAAAAGCTGTTGCTGGAAGCCAACCACATCACAAAAACCTACGGAGAGCAGACCGTGCTGGACATCGACCGGCTGAGGATCTACGACGGCGAGCGCGTCGGCCTGATCGGTGAAAACGGCGCGGGAAAGTCCACGCTGCTGGCCCTGCTGGCCGGCGAGCTGGCCCCGGATGCCGGGGACGTGCGCCGGTATTGCCCGGCGTCGCTGATCCGCCAAAGCGGCGAGACCCGCCTGGATGCCAACGCCCACATGGCCGCGGAGTTTCGCGCGCCGGAGGCCCGGGAGGGCCTCTCCGGCGGCGAGCAGACACGCCGGCGCATCGCCGGGGCCCTCTCCGAAGACGCGCCCCTGCTGCTGGCGGATGAGCCCACCACGGACCTGGACGCCGCCGGCATCGAGCGCCTTCGCCAGCGCCTCGCCGCCCACGACGGCGCGCTGGTGCTCGTCTCCCACGACCGCTCCCTGCTGAACGCCCTGTGCAACCGCATCCTCCACCTGGAGGACGGGCATCTGGCCGACTTTCCCGGCAGCTACGCCGATTACCAGGCGGAGCTGGCCCGGCGGCGCAGCCGCCAGCAGTTTGAATACGACCAGTACCGGGCCGAGCGCTCCCGGCTCAAGGCCATGGCCCAGCAGAAGGCGGAGTGGGCCGCCTCCGTGCGGAAGGCGCCCAAGCGCATGGGCAACAGCGAGGCGCGCCTGCACACCCATGAGTATACCAACGCCGTGCTGCACCAGAGCGCGGCCAAGCGCATCGTTCAGAACCGCATGGATCGGCTGGAGGTCAAGGAGCGCCCCAGGGACCTGCCGGACATCCGCATGACCCTGGGCGTGGCCCATCCCATCGCCGCGAAGGTTGCCCTGACCCTGCGGTGCAGGCAGCTGCGGGCGGGCGACAGGACGCTGCTGGGAAACGCCGCCCTGGAGCTGCCCACCGGCTCCCGAACGGCCCTGATGGGCGAAAACGGCTGCGGCAAGACCACGCTGCTCCGGGCGCTGCGGGGCGAGCCCTCCCCGGGCACCCGCCTCGTGGGCGACGTGCGGCTGAACCCCGCCGCGCGGCCCGCCTGGTTCGACCAGGACCACGCCCGGACGCTGCGCTTCGACGCCACCGCCCTGGAAAACGCCCTGTCCGACTCCGCGCTGCCGGAGAGCGCGGCCCGCACGGTGCTCGCCCGGCTGAACCTGCGGGGCGACAGCGTGTTCAAGCCGGTGCGGGTGCTCTCCGGCGGCGAACGGGCCAAGGTCGCCCTGGCGAGGCTCCTGCTGTCGGACGCGAACCTGCTGCTGCTGGACGAACCCACCAACCACCTGGACGTGTTCACGATGGAGGCCCTGGAGCAGCTGCTCTGCGGCTACGGCGGCACGGTGCTGTTCGTCAGCCACGACAGGGCCTTCGTCTCCGCCGCGGCCACCCGGATCGTCACCCTGTCGGACAGGCGTCTGCAAACCTTCGAGGGCACGCTGGCCCAGCAGGAGGCGGAGGCCGCCCGGGACCGCCGGGCAGAGGATGCAAAGCTGGCCGCCACGGCGCTTGAGATGCGCATGGCGGCGCTGGCCGGGCGCATGGCCGCCCCCAGGAAGGGCGACCGGCCGGAGCAGCTCAGCGCCGAATACGACGCGCTGGCCCGACAGCTTCGGGACCTGAAGCGAAGCCAAATCAAACAATAACCGCTATGTTTACCTTGAAGGGGTAGAAAAAACATAAAGGGCCTGCTATAATGGGGTGTAATCGGCTGAAAACGGCCTTTTACACGAACATTATCGGCATCTATAGCAATTATCATTCGATTTTGAGGTGAATACAATGTCCAATACCGCTATCGTGGGCATCAACTGGGGCGATGAGGGCAAGGGCCGCATGGTCGACTACTTCGCGGGCCAGTTTGACGTGGTCGTCCGCTACCAGGGCGGCAACAACGCCGGCCACACCGTCATCAACGAATACGGCAAGTTCGCGCTGAACCTACTGCCCTCGGGCATCTTCCACAGGGACGCCGTCAACCTGCTGGGCGCGGGCGTGGTGGTGGATCTGAAGCACATCAACGGCGAAATGGAGCGCCTGCGCGAAAAGGGCGTTCAGATCACCCCCGACAACCTGAAGATCTCCGACCGCGCCATCATGGTGCTACCTATCCATCCCAACCAGGACAAGTGGGAGGAGCAGCGCCTGGGCAAGGACCACTTCGGCTCCACCCTGCGCGGCATCAGCCCCATCTACGGTGACAAGTACATGAAAAAGGCCATCCAGATGGGCGACCTTCTGCATCCGGCGACCCTTGAAAAGCACCTGAAGCGCCTGATCGACTGGAAGAACGACACCATCGTGCAGGGCTACGGCCAGGACAGGATCGACTTCGACGAGACCCTGGCCTGGATCCACGAGTGGGGCGACAGGCTGATCCCCCACATCTGCGACGCGGGCGAGCTGCTGCAAGGCGCCGTGGACGCGGGCAAGAGCGTGATGTTCGAGGCCCAGCTGGGCGCGCTCAGGGACATCCAGTACGGCATCTATCCCTTCACGTCCTCCTCCTCCCCGCTGGCGGCGGAGGCTCCCGTGGGCTGCGGCCTGCCGTCCATCAAGGTGGACGAGGTCATCGGCGTCACCAAGGCCTATTCCACCTGCGTGGGCGAGGGCCCCTTCGTGGGCGAGCTGGACGGCGACGCCGCCCATGACCTGCGCGAAGCCGGCGCGGAGTACGGCGCGGCCACCGGCCGTCCCCGCCGCGTGGCCTGGATGGACATTCCCGCCACCCGCTACGGCACCCGGCTGCAGGGCGCGACGGCGCTGGCGCTGACCAAGATGGACGTGCTGTCCTACCTCAAGGAGATCCCGGTCTGCGTGGCCTACAAGCTGAACGGCGAGACCATCGACCGCTTCCCCTACACCCCCGACCTGTACGACTGCGAGCCGGTCTACGAGACCCTGCCCGGCTGGAACTGCGACATCACCAAGGCCCGCAAGTGGGAGGACCTGCCCAAGGCGGCCCGCGATTACGTGGAGTTCATCGAGCAGCGCGTCGGCGCGCCCATCAAGTACGTGTCCGTCGGCGCGGAGCGCGAGGCCCTGATCATTCGATGAATTGATAATTGGTAATTGGGAATTGAGAATTAATGAATGTCGCTGCCGCGCTCCAATAGAAGGGCTTTTAACATGAATGATAATATCGTTCGAGATAAATCCTTCGCATTTGCGATTCGCATCGTACGTCTGTGTCAGTATCTCAAGGATGATAAGAACGAATACGTCTTATCGAAACAGCTTTTGAGAAGCGGCACATCTATCGGTGCGAACATTGTCGAAGCGCTTGATGGCGTCAGCAGAAACGACTTCCTGAACAAAATGGGCATCTCATTGAAGGAATGCTCTGAAACGCTTTACTGGATAGAGTTGCTCTATCAGACCGATTACCTGACCCAGACACAGTATGACAGCATTCGCTCAGATGGCCTGGAACTCAGAAAGATTCTCGCCAGCATCACCAAGACGAAGAAGGACAGTCGCGACACCAGGCGATAGCCGGCAACTGTAGCGCGTCTGTTTCTAAAATGCTTGAAGCGCATTTTCGGCGTATTACGCGGAAATCGCCTTGAAATGCAGACCCAAGGTGCCACGTCAAAATCCTGATTTTGCCGTGGCAGTCTGGCCAACACTCGAAACTGCATCTCCCAGCATGTAAAACACACTCTAATTCTCAATTCACAATTCCCAATTCTCAATTGACCAAATCGGAGGTTACCATGAACAAAAGCACCTACGAAACCCCGCTGAACAGCCGCTACGCGAGCCCGGAGATGCAGTACATCTTCTCCCCCGACAAGAAATTCACCACCTGGCGCAAACTGTGGGTGGCGCTGGCGGAGAGCGAGATGGAGCTGGGCCTGCCGGTCACGCAGGCGCAGGTGGACGAGCTGAAGGCGCACATCGAGGACATCGACTACGAAAACGCCCGCAAACACGAGCAGCGGGTGCGCCACGACGTCATGGCCCACGTGCATGCCTACGGCGACGTGTGCCCGAACGCCCGGGGCATCATCCACCTGGGCGCGACGAGCTGCTATGTCACCGACAACGCGGACATACTGATGCTGCGCGACGCCCTGACGCTGATCCGCGAAAAGCTGGTGGAGGTGCTGCGCCGCCTGCGCAAGTTCGCCTGGGAGTACAAGGGCCTGCCCTGCCTGGGCTACACTCACCTGCAGCCCGCCCAACTGACCACCGTCGGCAAGCGCGCCACGCTGTGGATGCAGGATCTGACCATGGATCTGGACGAGGTCAACTTCGCCCTGTCGAGCCTTAAGCTGCTGGGCAACCGCGGCGCCACGGGCACGCAGGTCAGCTTCATGGAGCTGTTCGACGGCGACGGCGACAAGGTGGACGAGCTGGAGCGGCGCATCGCCGAGAAGATGGGCATGGAGGCGGTGTTCGACGTCTCCGGCCAGACCTATCCCCGCAAGCTGGATTCCCGCGTGCTGGGCTGTCTCTCCGGCATCGCCCAGAGCGCCTATAAGTTCGCCCAGGACCTGCGCCTCTTGCAATCCTTCCGCGAGGTGGAGGAGCCCTTTGAGAAGAGCCAGATCGGCTCCTCGGCCATGGCCTACAAGCGCAACCCCATGCGCTCCGAGCGCATCTGCGCGCTGTCCCGGCACGTGATGGCCGTCTATCAGGACGCCGCCATGACCGCCGCCACCCAGTGGTTCGAGCGCACGCTGGACGACTCCGCCAACCGCCGCCTGTCGCTGCCCGAGGCCTTCCTCGCCACCGACGCGGTGCTGGAGCTGTACGCCAACATCGCCGACGGCATGGTGGTCTATCCGAAGATGATCGAGAAGCGCGTGATGGAAAACCTGCCCTTCATGGCCACCGAGGACATCATCATGGAGTCCGTCAAGAACGGCGGCGACCGCCAGGAGATCCACGAGCGCGTGCGCGTGCACTCCCAGGCCGCGGCCACCCGCATGAAGGCCGAGGGCCTGGAGAGCGACCTCATGGAACGCATCGCCGCCGACCCCGCCTTCCCCATCAGCCACGAGGCGCTGACCGCGCTGCTGGCCCCGGAGAAGTACACCGGCCGCGCCGAGGCGCAGACCGAGCGCTTCCTGACCCACACCGTGGACCCCATCCTGGCGAAATATGACGCCGTGGACATGGGCAAGATAAGCGTATAACGAATTTTCAAGCATACATTCCGGGAACCGCGCGACTCAGCCGCGCGGTTCCCGGCCGCAAATATACCAATACAAGGGAGGCCAAAGCATGCGCAAATACGCCGTAGGCATCGACGTGGGCGGAACCCAGATCAAACTCGGCCTGTTCGATGAGAACATGCAGCTGCTCTCGGAGCAGCGCTTCCTGACGGACAAGGACAGCACCGCCGTCGAACTGATGAACTTCCTCGACCAGCAGGTGCGCGCCATGGTGGAGCGGACCGGCCTGACGCTGGAGGATATCCGGGGCGTCGGCGCGGCCTTTCCCTCCTCCATCGACACCAAGCGGGGCGTCGCCCTGGAGAGCAGCAACATCGTGCTGCTGAACGACCAGCCCGTCCGCGACATGCTCCAGCAGCGCCTGGAGCTGCCCGTCTACGTGGACAACGACGGCAACGTGGCCGCCCTGGCGGAGCACCGCTACGGCGCGGGACGGGGCTATGATGACATGATCTATGCCACGCTGGCCACCGGCATCGGCGGCGGCCTGATCCTCAATGGCAAGCTCTACCGCGGCATGCACGGCATGGCGGGCGAGATCGGCCACATGTTCATCTCCGATTCCACCGGCTATCCCTGCGCCTGCGGGGTCATCGGCTGCGTGCACTCCATCTGCTCCGGCGTCTACATGGCCCGCTACGCCATGGACCGCATCAAGGAGGGCGAGGAGAGCCGCATCCTGGACTACGCCGGCACCGTGGCCAACATCGACATGGTGGCCGTGGGCCGCGCGCTGCAGATGAACGATCCTCTGGCGCTGGAGGTGGTCAACCGCGGCGCGGAATACCTGGGACGCATGTTCCACAGCCTGAACCAGATCTTCGACATCAACATCTTCGTCTACGGCGGCGGCATCACCAACCTGGGCCACCGGTTCACCGACCGGATGATCGCCTCCTATCGCCACCACTCCCTGATCGACCAGATGTATCCCGCAAAGTTCCTGCCCGCCGAACTGGGTGAGCGCGCGGAGATCATCGGCGCGGCGCTGCTGGTGCCGTAAGGGAAGCCCCTCGCCTTCGATAAAGCCGCCTCATTGTAACCGAACCGCAGCGACGACCGCGCCGGCGATCCCCCGACTGAAAGGAGCGCGACTTGAACCAGCTGTTTTCCCGACCGGACTGGTACTGCGCCCCCTGCGGGAATCTGCGGGCCGCGGTCACCGAGCAGGCCATCCCCGGCATGCCGGCCTTCATGGGCGGCCTTCGGGTGATGTTCGCGGCCGACTTCCACGTCCTCGACCGCACCACAGACGGCGAGATCGCGGCCCTGGTCGACCTGATGGCCTCCAGGCAGCCCGACCTCCTCCTTCTCGGCGGCGACTACGGCGACACCGCCCCTCTGGCGGAGCGCCTCTTTGCCGCGCTGGGCCGCCTGTGCCCGCCCCTTGGGGCCTATGGGGTCATCGGCAACAACGACGCCGAGGCCTGGCAGGGCCGCCTGCGCGACCTGCGCCGCGTCATGGCCCGCGCGGGCTGCAGGCTGCTGGTCAACCAGTCCGCGCGCCTGGCGGTAAACGGCGGCACGCTGTTCATCGGCGGCGTGGACGAAGGCCTCTACGGCAGACCCGACGCCAGCGGACTCTATCCCGAGCGCCCCGCGCCCGACGCTTGCCGCATACTGCTGAGCCACTACGCCCGGGTGCCGGAAAACCCGCCTGAGCTGATGCTCAGCGGCCACACTCACGGCGGTCAGTTCAACCTGCTGGGCGTCACGCCCTTCACCATCGGCTTCGAGCGCCTGTTCCACTCCCGGCACACCCACCGCCGCGTGGCCTCCCAGGTCATCGCGGGGCTGCGCGAGACCGGCGGCACGAAGCTGCTGGTCACCAAGGGCATCGGCGCCAGCCGCATCCAGTGGCGCGTCGGCGTGCGGCCGGAGATCAACCTGCTGCGCTTTGAGCCGTGACGACGTCCTCTCGCTGTCCCCCGAGGCGGCGCCAGGAAGGCGGCGGCGATAGGCCCTTGAAGCCTCCGCGCGCGGAATGCCTGAGCACTTCTGGGCCGTTTCAAGCGCGCCTTTGCGCGATCTTTGCAGACCTCGGTCGGCATTTGTGCATGTTAAATAAAAAGCATGAAATTTGCAAAAGGCCATTGACTTTGCCCAGTGCAGCGGCTATAATAGAGACAGTTCAAGGCGATGTGCTGAGAACGCCAAACCGGTCAATATCCTGTGGTGTGCGTTAGTCAAAGCTTTTACCCACAGATTCATAAAAGGATTCCGGGTCGGTATGCAGATGCCAAGCCTCCTTCGCAGTGGAAGGCAGCAAGCAGCCGCAGGTCTCCGCCCTGCCTGAGCGGCGGGTGAAAAAGCAGCGACAGACGGCACTTACGGGATATCTTAGGAGCTCGCGAGGGCTCCATTTTTTTATGCCTCCAAGCAGTTTATTCCGCCACCCGCCCGCGTATATATTCCTGTCGGAATCCTTTTCATTCGGAGGTCCTGCCCTGTGACCAGCCCCCAGCGCGCCACGGCGGGCGGCGAAGCGCTCCGGCGCATCCCCCTGCAGCGCATCCGCTCCAACCCGGCTCAGCCCCGCCGCAGCTTTCCCCAGGAGTCCATCGACAGCCTTGCGGAGTCCATACGCCTCCACGGGCTGCTCTCGCCATTGCTGGTGCGCCCCTGCGGCGACGGTCAGTACCAGCTGATCGCCGGGGAACGCCGCCTGCGGGCCCTGCAGCAGCTCGGCACGACCTGCGCGGACGCCCTGGTGCTGACGGGCAGCGAATGCGACTGCGCCCTGATCGCCCTGGTGGAGAACCTCCAGCGGGAGGAGCTGCACTTCCTGGACGTGGCCGCCGCCTGCCGCCGCATCCTGGACCGCCACCCCATCACCCAGGAGCGGCTGGCCCTCAGCCTGTCCTGCAGCCCCTCGGCCCTGGCCAACCGGCTGCGGCTGTTGAAGCTGCCTGAGGCCGTCCAGGCAGCGGTGCGCCGGGGCGGGCTGGGCGAGCGCCACGCCCGGGCGCTGCTGAAGCTGCCCCGGGAGGCCGATCAGCTGGCCCTGGCCCTGCGGGCCGCGGAGGCGCGCATGAGCGTCAAGCAGCTGGAAGCCTGCGTGGAGCAGCGCCTCCGCCCCGCCGCCCCCGCGCCGAAGGCAGGGCCCCTGTTGCGGGACAATCGGATCGTCATCAACGCGCTGATGGACACCGTGCGCCAGCTGACCCGTATCGGCGTGCCGGTGGTCAGCCGCGTGGAGGAAGGCGCGGACTACGTCGAGGTGATCGTGCGCATCCCCGCCGCCAAGGGGCAGGCAAAATAAAGAGGAAACGGATCGCTCCGTCCCCTCCTCAAGTCATCTTGCTTTTCCGTCTCAGCCGTCGTACCGACCCGCCAGCACCGCCGCGGCCGCCTCCATGGCGGCCTGCTCATCCTCGCCCTCGGCGATGACGCCGACCGTCGTGCCCCGGGCGCAGTCCACCGACAGTATACCGATCAGCGAGTCCAGCAGCACCCGCTTGCCGTCGCACTCCATCAGCAGCCGGGCCCGATGGCGCTCCGCCGTCTGGGCCAGCCTCGCCGCGATCTCCGGCGTCAGGTTGTCCCCGCACTGAAACGATACCTCCGTGCGCACCATGCCTGTCTTCTCCCCCAACGCGTCTCTTCCCATGTGTCCCGGACCGGCCACCGCCGAGCGGCGCGGTCATTCCTACAGCTTCACCTCGTCGCCGCAGCGCAGCTTCTCGGCGATATCGGCGAGCCTGCGCAGCCTCGCGCTGACGCCGGACTTGCCCAGCGGCGGGTCCATCAGTTCCCCGAGGTCGGCCAGCGAGGTCTCCGGATTGTTGGCCCGCACAAAGGCCATCTCCCGCAGCGGCTTCGGCAGCTTGTCCAGCCCGATCTCCGCGTCGATGTAGTGGATGTCCCGGATCAGCGCCTCGGCGGCCCCCATCACGCGGTTGATGTTGAAGCTGTCGCAGTTCATCTGGCGGTTCACCCGGTTGCTGACTTCCTTCTTCACCCGCACGTTTTCAAAGGCCATCATGGCGCTGCCCGCGCCCATCAGCGAAAGCGCGTCGCTGATGGCCTCGGCCCGCTTCAAGTATACCACATATTTTGATTTTCTGCACCTGTTTTTAACTTCGATTTCAAAATAATTCAGCTGGTCCTCGATGAACGCCGCCAGGCCCTCCGTCGGCGCGGAAAACTCGATGTGGGCGTCCTTTTCTGGGTTGCTCGCCGCGCCGCACATCAGAAAGGCGGCCCGCAGGAAGGACTTCCGGCAGCAGGCGAAGCGCACCGTCTCCTCCGGGGGCAGCTGGCGCACGCCGAACAGGGCGGACTCGTCCAGCAGGCCCAGCTTTTCCAACAGGCCCGCGGCCTCCTCCTCCGGCATCGCCAGCTGATAGCGGGTCTGGTTGTTCAAGCCGTCGCCGGTGATGGTACGAATCTGCCCGACGACGCCCCAGAACTGCTTCACCATGCCGAAGTAGCGGCGTACCGTGGGCGCCTCCGCCGAGGTGATGGTCACCGCATAGCGGTTGCGGCCCCGCCAGGCGATGCCACCGCCGCACAACAGCGCGGCCGTCAGCTCGCTGCGGGCGCAACAGGGCTCCCCCACCGGCACGCGGGCCAGCTCGCCCCGGACATCCGACGCAAAAGACATATCTAATCCTCTCCCAGTATGCGCACCTCGGTCTCCAGGCGCACGCCAAAGCGCGCCTCCACCGCGTCCTGAACCTTCGCGATCAACGCCAGGATGTCCGACGCCGTCGCGCCGCCGGCGTTCACGATGAACCCGGCGTGCTTCTGGCTGACCTGCGCCCCGCCGACGGCGAGGCCCTTCAGGCCCGACTGCTCGATCAGCGCCCCGGCGAAGTAGCCCTCCGGGCGCTTGAAGGTGCTGCCGGCGCTGGGGAAGTTCAGCGGCTGCTTCTCCCGCCGGCGGGCATTCAGCTCCCGCATGCGCTCCGCGATGGCCTCCGGGTCGTCCGGCGTCAGCGCGAACCGGGCGGACAACACGATGCCGCCCTCCCTCAGGGGCAGGCTGATGCGATAGCCCATTTGCATTTCGTCCTTCGTGAGCGTGCGGACTTCGCCGCCGATATACACCTGGGCGTCCACCAGGCAATCCGACAGCTGCCCGCCGTAGGCCCCCGCGTTCATGGCGCAGCCGCCCCCCAGCGTGCCGGGGATGCCGGAGGCGAACTCCAGCCCCGACAGGCCGCTGGCCTGGGCGTAGGCCGCCACCCGGGCCAGGGAGGCCCCCGCCCAGGCCGTGAGCACGTTCTCTGTCCGGACGATGGCCGCCATGCCCTCGCCGATGGCGATCACCAGGCCGCGTATGCCGCCGTCCCGCACCACCAGGTTGGAGCCGTTGCCGATCACGACCGCCGGCACCGCCGCGGCCTTCGCCGCCTCCAGCGCGCCGATCAGCTGCTCCTCGCCCTCCGGCAGGAACAGCACGTCCGCCGGTCCGCCCACGCGGAAGGTGGTGTGCTTCGACATGGGCTCGTTTTGCAGGATCTGATCGCCACGGGCGATTGCGTTGAGTTTGTCAAGAAGACTGGTCATATAATTAACACCTCATCCGTCTCGCGCTTTGCGCGATCCACCTTCCCCTGAAGGGGAAGGCATTGGTTCCCTCAGCATCAAAAGTTGCTATATAGTTCTATGATGAATTGGAGTTTAATTAATTGAGAATTGAGACTTGGGAATTGAGAATTTATGTTGAAATCCTT
>JAUMVG010000113.1 GCA_030530315.1 Clostridia bacterium
CTTATCCCTTTTCCCTGGGCTTTAGCCCGACAAATCCCAATCTTTCGCCCCCATACAAAAGGAGCTACAAATGGCCAGCGAATATCTGAAATGGAAATACCGGAACGTGAAGCCCGACGCCCCGGTCGAGCGCACGAAGAAGCAGAAGGCCGTCAACTGGTGGCACTATCACAAGTGGTGGCTGCTGGCGGGCGGGCTGCTGCTGATCGCGCTGGTGGACATCGGCTACAGCGCGCTGGGCATCGGCAGGGTCGAACCGGACTATCAGCTGGCCTGCGTCGTCTCCTCCCCGCTGAGCGACGATGCCCTGGCCGCGCTGGAGAATCGGCTCACCGCCCTCGGCGAGGACTGCAATGGCGACGGCCGCGTGGTGTTCAGGATCAACGCCTACGTGGACATGGCCGATTCCCCCGACGGCGACCAGCCCGGCTACGCCTACGCCGCCAGCGTGAAGCTGATGGCGGACCTGGAGGCCTGCGAGAGCTACTTTTTTATTTGCGACGACCCTGAAACGTTACACGCCAACTATGACATCCTCGCCCGCGCCGACGGCGAGATCGCCGGGCCCTCGGACGCCCTCGACTGCCATTCCGCGCTGGATGTCCTCGCGGCGGACCATCCGGAGCTTCAGGGGCTGTATCTGGCCCGCCGGGGGTTCTGGCAGGACCGGGTCTGCAAGCACCGGCAGCAGTGTGACGCGCTGTGGAACAAACTGATGGAGGGTACAATATGAAGCGAACGCTGAGCCGGATCTGGCTGTTCATCATGCAGAAGTGGCTGATCATCCCCATCATCGTGGCGGTCATCGTGGCCGCGGCGCTGCTGGTGCCCACCTTCTCCCGCTATCCGGACCGTGCCGAGGACGGCGCGACCTGGGACCGAAGCTGGGAGATGCTGGGCACGGTGCTGGGCGTGGAGGCCCCGGGAAACGGCTTCACGCTGCTGAACAACGACACCGCCCTGGCGGGCGACGACACCTACTACGCCTCCTGGGTGACGGGCGAACCCACGGACTACACCAACGCCGATGGCAAGCCCGTGGACCTCTACCCCGCCCAGATCTACCTGCTGCTCTACGGCTGCGCCGACGAGGATGCCGCCGGCGAGGCCTTCGCCGAGTGGATGGGCCGGGAGGAGGAGACCTACGCCGTCCGGGAGCGCCGCACGGAGACCCACAACAGCCGGGACTACACCCTGCTGCTCTATGACTGCGGCTCCGACACCAACCCCTACAGCCGCGGCGCCTCGGCCTTTACCCTCTACGGCAATTACGTGGCCATCGCCGAGCTCACCTGCACCGACGCCTACGACCAAGACGAGGCCGCCATCCTCGCCGCCTTCCTGGACGGCTGCCACTTCGGCGCAACAGACTGACCCACGGGCGGCGAGTCGCCGCCCGTGCACTGTCCGAGGCAGCATCATCAATATTCTTCCAGGCGACAGTTATACGCGCGTCTCTCGACCATTCCAATTCCTAATTCTCAATTCCCCAAAGGAGGCTCCCCATGGCTCTCTTTCGCGACGACACCGACTACACCCACCGGCAGGTGGGCTTTGCCCGCTACAAGCAGCTGATGTCCTTCTACGCCTTCAATTGGCTGCGAATCAACCTGCTGACCACCGCCGGGGCGCTGCCGCTGGCGGCGGGCATACTCTACGCCCTGCTGGCCTCCAGCGTGGTGGTGCTGCTGCCGCTGTCCTTCCTGGGCGGCATGGTCTTCGGCCCCTTCCTGGCCGGGCTGGTGGACAGCATCATGCGCGGCCTGCGGGACGCCCCGAACAACTGGTGGAAGAACTACAAAAAGAGCTGGAAGCAGAACTGGCGGGGCAGCCTGCTGCCCGGCGGCATGCTCGGCCTGTTCACGGGCCTGATCGCCTTCATGGTGTACATCATGTCCGTCGCCCAGGCGGCCCCGAGCCTCGGCACCTGGGTGATACTGCTGGTCAGCGTGGCCGTGGTGATCTGGTTCAACACCCTCTACTGGCCGCAGCTGGTGCTGTTCAGCCAGAGCTTCATCAACCGGCTGCGCAACGCCCTGCTGTTCACCATCAAGCATTCCCTGCGGGTGCTGGCGGCGGTGGCGATCCAGCTGGTCTGGCTGGCGCTGGTGATCCTGCTCGCGCCGTGGACGCTGGTGGCGGTGCCCTTCCTGGGCTTCTGGTTCCCCATCTTCCTGGCCCAGTACCGCATTTACGCCGACCTGAACCGCGACCTGCGCATCGAGGAACAGTTCATCCCCATCGAGGGCGACCCCTGGCGCGAGGACAGCTTCCAGGAGGGTGACGGCGAGGACGCCGAGCCCGACCCGATGAACGACGGCACCCGCCACTGGGAGGCCCTCATGCGCGACATCGAGAAGAACAAGGAGGGGCAGCGCTGATGGAACCCATCGCCGTCAACCGCATCACCGTCACCCGCGAGCTTTTCGCCGAGAGCCACGCCGCCATATTCTCCAAAAAGCGGCAGAAAACGCTGCTCTACTGCGGCATCGTGTTCCTTGCCTTTGGCCTCATCCTGCTGGCCCTGCAGATGCGGCTGCCCGTGGCCTCCACCCTCAGCTTCCCGACGCTGCTCAGCGGCGCGATCGTGATCGTCTGGGCCCTGACGCTCCAAAAAACAGAACTGCGCCGGAAGTACAATGCCTTCCGGCGCAGAAACGGCGACGCCTCTGAGCGCGTCGTGCGCTGCGGGCGCAGTTCCCTCACCGTGGAGACGGGCAGCGCCCAGCCCGTTGAAATCGACTATGCGGACATCCGCGAGCACAGGGAGACGGAGCACCTCTGCCTGCTCATCTGCGCCAACCACACAGGCGTAATGCTGGCGAAGGACGGCTTCGAGACCGGCTCCTGGCAGGTCCTGCTGGACGCCATCGAAAAGGCCAAGGCCGAGGCCCTGGAGGCCATGAAGCTGCTTTAGAGTCTGTTTCTAAATTCGGGAAGATGCATTTTCGGCATCTAATCCTCCATTTCGGCGTTGGTTTCCCTTGACTTAGCGCCACTAAGCCTGCGGAAAACCGCCTTGAAATGAATGATTATCTGCTCGAATCTTCACATCCCTCATTTTAGAAACACACTCTTGGGCTGAGGCCTACACCGTCCCGATGCGCGTGACCAGCGCCTTGAGGTCCCCCTCGAGGGCATAGGCCCCGGAGCAGGCGGGCAAAAACAGGCTGTCGCCCTTCTCGCAGGCCATCCGTTCCCCGCCGCAGCGCACGCTGCCGGAGCCGTCCACCACCAGTATGGACGTGAAGGACTCGTCGTCGCAATCGCCCTCCCAGGGCGCTTCCGCCAGGTCCGCGGTGAAGTAGGCGCAGCGGACCAGGTGGCCGCCGAAGTTGTAGTCGGTCCGGGGCGGGCACAGGTGGGTCACCTCCAGCGCCTTTTCCACATGGAGGGCCCGGGGCTTTCCGTCCGCGCCGACGCGGCCGTAATCAAACACCCGGTAGGTGACGTTGGAGTTCTGCTGGATCTCGGCCACGACGATGTCCTTGCAGATGGCGTGCAGCGTGCCCGCGGGGATGTAGAACACGTCCCCCTTGTGGACCGGCACCGCGTTCAGCACCTCCGGCAGCGTGCCGTCGGCGATGCGCCGCCGGAATTCCTCCCGGCTGATCTCATGCTTGAAGCCGTAGTAGAGGAAGGCCTCCGGGCCCGCCTCCAGCACGTACCACATCTCGGTCTTGCCGTACTGCCCCTCCCTGTGAAGGGCCTCGGTGTTGTTGGGGTGCACCTGTATGGACAGGTTGTCCCGGGCGTCGATCAGCTTGATCAGTATGGGGAATTCGGAAAAGATCTGGCTGTTGCTGCCCAGCACGTCGTTCCCCGCCTCGGCAATGTACTCCGGGAGCGTGCGCCCGGCCCAGGGGCCCTCCGCGATCCGGCTGGGGCCGTCGGGGTGGCAGGACAACTCCCAGGTTTCGGCCAGCCGCGGGCCGGAAAAGGTCTTGTGGTATTCCTTCATCAGCTTGTCGCCGCCCCAGATGTAGTCCTTGCAGGCCGGCGCCAACTTCAGTATTGCCATATCGTTTTTTGTCCTTTCAAATTGCCCTGCCCGCGCCGGAAAAGCTCCGGCGCGGGCATTGTCATGGCCGTCAGATTCCCTCTTCGGCCAGCAGGGCCAGATTCCTGTCGATCAATTCGCACCGCTGGGCCACGCAGTCCCGGCTGCGCAGGGCGTCCGCGGGCGTGTTGAAGGCGTAGTCGAGCAGCTTTTCCACGGTGGTCTCGGCCACGTGCAGCCGGGTGTCGCAGGAGGCGTAATAGATGTACACCTTCCCGTCGTCGTCGGCAATCGCGCCGTTGGTGAACACGACGTTGGAGACATCGCCGACGCGTTCGCTCCCCAGCGGGGCGATCAGGTAGCCGCCCGGCTCGGCGATCACCTTCCAGGGTTCCTTCAGGTCGGTGACGAAGGCGTAGATCACGTAGCGCAGCCCCGCCGCGGTGTTGCGCACGCCGTGAGCGATGTGCAGCCAGCCCTTTTCCGTCTTGATGGGCGTCGCGCCCTCGCCGTTCTTCGCCTCGGTGATGGTGTGGTAGCGGCGCGGGGAGGTGATGCGCTCCTCGTCGATCACGGCATGGGCGATGTCGTCGCACAGGCCGAAGCCGATGCCGCCGCCCGAGCCGGTGTCGATGAAATCGTCCATCGGGCGGGTGTAGAAGGCGTATTTGCCGTCCACGAACTCCGGCAGCAGGTCCACGTTGCGCTGCTGGGGGCTGTTCAGCGTGACCAGGTTATCGAGCCGTTCCCAGTTCACCAGATCCTTCGTGCGGACGATGCCCGCGGCGGCCACGGCGGCGGAGAGATCGTTTGCGGCCCTGTCCTTGCTCTCCGAGCAGAACACGCCGTAGATCCAGCCGTCCTCGTGCCTCGTCAGCCGCATGTCGTACACGTTGGTCTCCTCCGGGCAGGTGTCCGGAAGCAGCACGGGCTTCTCCCGGAAGCGGAAGCCCTCCACGGGGCTGTCGCTCTCCGCCACGGCAAAGAAGCTCTTGCGGTCCATGCCCTCCACGCGGACCACCAGGCAGTACCTGCCATCGTGCTTGATCGCGCCGGAGTTGAACGCGGCATTGATGCCCAGCCACTCCATGAAGTGGGGATTGGTGCGGGCGTCGATGTCGTATCGCCAGTGCAGCGGCAGGTGATCCCGGGTCAGCACCGGGTCCTCGTAGCGGTCATAGATGCCGTTGTAGAATTCGGACCTGCGGTTCTTGCGGGCGTAGAGCGCCTCCTGGAGCGCCCTTCGGCGCAGATATTCCGGATGGATGTTAGACTTCGACATCGGGGTTCCTCCTCATCAGTTCCATGCACATTCTGCCGTTGTGGTAGGGGCACTTCCAGGGCTCCACGATGGGCTTTCGGCTGGCTGGCCGGCCCTGCTCGTCCACGTCCCAGAACCACTCGCTGCCGGGCCTGGGGTCCACCAGCGTATCCCCGATGTAGCGCCAGATGTCCCGCGCCGCTTCGAGGTACCGCGCCTCGCCGGTCTTTCGGCTGGCGTTGACGAAGCCCAGCACGGCCTCCGCCTGCACCCACCAGACCCGGGTCTGGTCCACCCTGCCGGCCTCGCACTCGTTCGCCACGCTGTGGTTCCGGTAGGCGGTGCGGTAGATGTTCTCCGCCAAGAGGCCGTTGATCCGCCCGATGCGCGCGGACAGCGCCGGGTCGCCCAGCAGGGCGGCGCCCCAGTCGATCAGCCAGCTGGATTCGATGTCGTGGCCGTAGCTGTGCAGGTCGATCAGCTCACGGTAATCCCGGTCGAAGAACACCCGCTGGCGGTTGCGTTCCGGGTCGAACACCCTCTTTTCGTAGATGTCCAGCAGGCGCAGCAGCGCCGCCCTCACCCGGTCGTCCGGCGCGGCGAGGTACAGGCCGGAATAGCCCTCGAACACGTGCAACAGCGTGTTCATGGTGCGCTCGGCCAGCACGCCGTTCTCGCTGAGCTTGTCGTTGTCCTCCGGCCGCCAGTCCCGGGCGAAGGACTCCAGGTAGCCCTGTTCATCCGTGCAACGCCCCTCGATCAACTCGAAGAGGGCCCGGGCCTCCCCCAGCGCCTCCCGATCGCCGGTCAGGCGGTAGTAGCTGGCCAGCGCGTAGATGCCGAAGGCCTGGTTGTAGGTGTGCTTGGCCGTGTCCTCCGGCGCGCCGTCGAAGGCCACGCTCCAGTACAGGCCGCCGTGCTCGCGGTCCAGGCAACGATCCCTCAGGAACCGCCAGGCATGGTCCGCGCAGCCGCGGGCGACCAATGAACCGGTGGCCATGGCCGCCTCCGAGAAGAACCACAGTATGCGGCTGTTCAGGATGCAGCCCTTCACGGCCCGCCGATCCAGGTTCAGGTCGAAGTCCATGTAGCCGTAGAAGCCGCCGTTATCGTCGTCCCTCAGCCCCGCCCAAAAGGGGATGAGCCTGTCCTCCAGCATCCGCCGCGCCGCCTGCGCCAGCCGCATAGCAATCACCTCTGCAAGGTCGCGCGCCACTCGGGCGCGCCAGTGAAAGGAGCCTCTCCGGCTCCCTGCCCCCTCCGCGCAGCCGATAGTCGTATCATAGCACGAAAAGGCGCTTTGTCAAGTTGAGATCTATGAATGATTGTCGACGTGTTCCTCTGGAACCCGCCGACCCGGAAAACGTTCCGTTTTCCTAGAGTGTGTTTCTAAATGCTGGGAGATGCAGTTTCGAGTGGATTTGGCTGCATTTCAAGGCGATTTTCCGCAGGCTTAGTGGGGCTAAGTCAAGGGAAATCAACGCGGAAATGCAGCCTAATACGCCGAAAATGCGCTTCAGGCATTTTAGAAACAGAC
>JAUMVG010000032.1 GCA_030530315.1 Clostridia bacterium
TGCTCCTTTTGTCTACCTCGTTTCTGTCAATCCCACAACTTTCCGTGATGAACCTTAAAATGAGACTGAATCAGCAAAATCAGGGATTATTACATCAGCGGCGCGACAAACTGCATCAGCTCCCCTATGATCTTGTAGGACAGCTTCTCGCCCCGGATGCTCTCGGGCGTGACCTGACGGCACTTTTCCAGCGTGCTCTGGAAATCCCGTTCAATATCGGCGATGCACGCCGTCTGATACATGTAGGTCGCGCACTCGAAGTGATGGTAGAGGCTCCGGTAATCCAGATTGATCGTGCCCACCACGGCCTTTTTGTCGTCGCTGACAAACACCTTGGCGTGGACGAAGCCCGGCGCATACTCGTAGATCTTCACGCCCGCCTCCACCAGCCGCTTGTAGTGGGCCTTGGCCAGCGCGTAGGCGATGCGCTTGTCGGGAATGCCCGGCAGGATCAGCTTCACGTCCACGCCGCGCCGGGCGGCATACTTGAGGGCGGTCTCCAGCTCGCCGTCCAGGATCAGGTAGGGCGTCATGATGTGCACATAGTCCGTCGCCCGGTTCAGAATGTCCATGTACACCGTCTCGCCCACCTTGTCGTCGTCCAGCGGGCAATCCCCATAGGGAATCACGAAGCCGGAGGGATGCTCCGGCACAAAGCCGGTGTCCCGAAGGAAGGGTTCGAACTGCGGTTCCCTCTCGGTGATGTTCCACATTTGCAGGAACATCAGCGTGAAGCTCCTTGCCGCGTCGCCCCTGAGCATCACCGCGGTGTCCTTCCAATGGCCGAAGCGCTCGACGCGGTTGATGTATTCATCCGCCAGGTTGACGCCGCCGTTGAAGGCCACCTTGCCGTCGATCACCAGGATCTTGCGGTGGTCGCGGTAGTTGTAGTGGGAGGAGATCACGGGCCGGATCGGCGCGAAGGCCTTGGCCTTGATGCCCTTCTCTGCCAGCAACTTGCAGTAGTTCGCGGGCAGCGTGGAGATCTCCAGCATGCCGTCGTACATCACGCGCACATCGACGCCGGCCTTCGCCTTCTCCACCAGGATCTCCAGGATGCTGCCCCACATGAAGCCTTCCTCGATGATGAAGTACTCCATGAAGATGAACTTCTCCGCCTTTTTCAGTTCCTCCAGCATCGCGGCGAACTTGTCCTCGCCCAGCGGGAAAAACGTGGCCTCGGTCCTGTCGTACACGGGAAAGCAGTTGCTCTGGTTCAGGTAGGTGACCAGGTCGTCCGTGCCGGAGGGATCGCCGGCCAGCCTTTCCAGCACGCCCTCGGGCTGCGGGACGGCGTCCCTGGTCCGGTCGATCAGCTCCGCCTCCCGGCGCTGGATGGCGCGGTGGCCCAGGTTCATCTGCGTGAAGGCCAGCATGGCCGCGCCGGACACCGGAAGGATGGCGATGATGAACATCCACGTCAGCCTGGCGGCGGAATCCATGCCGCTGTTGAACAGGTAGATCACCGCACCGACGGTGAGCACCGCGAGCGCCGCCTCGAAGAACGGCAGCAGGCCCTTGAGCCACCCGTAGAAGCTGACCACCAGCAGCAGCTGCACGGCCAGCAGCAGCACGATCACAAAGAACCGGCTGAACAGCAGGTGGATCAGGCCCTTTTTCTTCGGTTTCGCCAGTCTGTAGATATCGCTCATTCTCATTCATCCTTCCATGTTTAACCATCCGGGCCGAATCAACCCGCCGCAGGCAGGTGCCGCCGGCTCACGTCGCCGCGCTCGCAGGCGTGCCAGAAGACGGCTTACTCCCGCTTGTGGCGTTCCTCCCGCTCCCTGCGCTCGGCGGAGACCTCCTCGGCGGTCTTGACCCGCTGGCGCGCCGCGCCGCGATAGCCCTCGTTGGTGGGAATGAGGCCGCCTTCGGCAAAGCGCGCCTTCGCCCGGGCGATGACCTCTTTGTACTGGGGCAGCCACGCCTCCTGGGCGATCAGCAGCTCGTCCACCATCTGCCACACCTCCGGCGGGTTGCACACCGCGCCGGTCAGCGGATCCATCAGCACCGCCTGCTTGAGCAGCTCCGCGTCGCCGGTGACGGCCGCCTCCACGGCCAGCCGCTGCACCCACACGGACTGGCTGCACACCGCCGCGCAGCCCAGGGGCAGCTCGCCCACCCTGGGGACGGAGATGCCGTTGCCATCCACATAGCAGGGCACCTCCACCACGCACTCGTCCGGCAGGTTGGAGATCGCCCCGTGGTTCATCACGTTGAAGTGGCCGCGGTAGGTTCGGCCCGTCTCCAGCGCCTCGATGATGTAGCTGCCATGCTCGCTGCTGCGCTCGTCCCCGCCGTAGCTCTTGGGCGGCTCGGCCAGCAGCCTGGGGAACTCCGTCTCGAACCAGTTGCGGTTCTCCCGGGTCTCCCTCAGGTAGCCGCCGGTCTCGCCGTTGATCCAGCTGGACAGGTCGATCCACCTTTCAATTTCACCGGGCCGCTTGCGGTACCAGGCCACGTATTCCGACAGGTGCCCGTTGGACTCGGTGGAGTAATACCCAAAGCGCCTCAATACGTCGATGCGCACTTTCTCGGTGCGGCTGTACTCCGGGTGCCTCTCGAAGCCCTCCAGCAGCCTGCCGATCATCTCCTGCCCGTTGTGCTTGACCGACAGGTACCAAGTCTGGTGGTTCAGGCCCGCGCAGACCACGTCCAGCTCCTTCCGGTCCTTCACGCCCAGCACGTCCGCGATCTGCATCTCGCCGTGGATCTCCCCGTGGCACAGGCCCAGCGTGCGCACGCCGCCGTATTTGATGCAGGCCCAAGTGAGCATGGCCATGGGATTGGAATAGTTGAGCAGCAGCGCGTTCGGCTCTGCCACCTCGCGGATGTCCCTGCAGAAATCCAGCACCGCGGCGATGCCCCGCTGGCCGTACAGGATGCCGCCGACGCACAGCGTGTCGCCCACGCACTGGTCCACGCCGTATTTCAGCGGGATGTCAATATCCGATTCAAAGGCCTCCAGCCCGCCGATGCGCACGCAGTTCACGATGTAGCGGGCGCCCTTCAGCGCCTCCCGGCGGTCCGTGGTGGCAAAAATTTTTGTGGGGATGCCGTTGGCGTCCAGGTCCCGCTGGCACAGCCGGGTCACCCTGTCCAGGTTGTCGGGATTGATGTCCGTGAAGGCCACCTCGATGTTCCGCAGTTCCCTGACGGACATGATGTCGGTGAACAGGGTGCGCGCGAACGTCAGGCTGCCCGCGCCGATGATCGTCAGCTTGAATGCCATGCCATGCCCTCCCTTTTGTCAATTCCGAATCCAGACCCGCATCTCCCCCATGCCCCGGTTGGCCCAGGCGTAGTAGGGGATCCAGCGCAGCCTGACGGGTTCGGCCTCCGGCGCGTCCCGGAAACCGTACAGCGCGCCGTCCCAGCCGCCGTCCTTTTCCCGCAGGCCGTCGGTGGTCAGCGTCACCACGCCGCCCAGGGTTTCCGGCTCCCAGCGGATCGCGGCATCGGCAGCGGTGCCCGCGCGCACGCTGTGCAGGGCGCCGCCGTTGTCCGCCTCCTCCAGGCAGTACACGATGGGCCCCCGCTGCAGCGCCACCTTTCCGGCGTCCTCCCGCACCTTGGGGTTGGCCCGGACCCACCGGGCGGGCATGGCCAGGGCCAGCTCGATCCCGTCTCCAGGCCGCCACTCGCGGTCAAGGACGGCATAGCCGTCCCGCACGGCGGCCTCCACAGCCTCGCCATTCACCGCCAGCGTCCACTCCGTGCACCAGCCGGGAAGGCGCAGCGCGATGCCCTTGCGGCAGGGGGTGTCCCCGGCCACGGTGAGCTTCACATCCCCCTCCCAGGGGTAGTTGGTCTCCACCTTCAGGGAAAGGCCGTCCGCCCGAATCCCGCCGCCCGCGTACAGGTTCACATACACGGTATCCCTGGTCTCCGTAGCCACGTATTCCTCCAGCGAAGTCAGCATGCGGATCAGGTTCGGCGGGCAGCAGGCGCAGCCGAACCACTTCTGCCTTTCCGGCTTCACATGGCGCTTGTAGGCGTCCTGCTCGCAGGCCTCCGGCACCACCTCCAGCGGGTTCACGTAGAAGAAGCGCTTGCCGTCCAGCTGCATGCCGCTGATGATGCCGTTGTACAGCGCCCGCTCCATCACATCGGCATACTCCCCCTTCGGCTCCAGCAGCAGCATCCGCCTGGCGAAGAAGGCCAGGCCGATGGAGGCGCAGGTCTCGCCGTAGACGGTGTCGTTGGGCAGGTCGTAGTCGAAGGTGAAGGCCTCGCCGTGTTCGCTGGAGCCCACCGCGCCGGTAACGTACATGCGGCGCCGAGTGGCGCTTTCCCACAGGTCGCGGCAGGCGCGGGCCAGTTCCGCGTCGCCGGTCTCCCGGGCCACGTCGGCCATGCCGCTGTAGAGGTACATGGCCCGCACGGCGTGGCCCTCGGCGTCCTTCTGGGTCCGCACGGGCTGCTGGGCCTGGTAGTAGCGATAGCGCAGGGGGCTGTTCTTCCAGTAGAAGCCGTTGCCGTTGCGCCTTCCCTCCTCCTCGAAGAACAGCGGGCTTTGGCCGCGCTCATCCACGAAGTACTTCGCCAGCCGAAGGTGCTTTTCGTCGCCGGTCACGGTGTACAGCCGCATCAGCGCCATCTCGATCACCGGGTGGCCGGGATAGCCTCGCAGCTTGCCCTCCTCCGGGCCGACGACGCTGTCGATGTGGTCCACGAAGCGGATGGCCACGTCCAGCAGCCTGCGCTTGCCGGTGACCTGGTAGTAAGCCACGGCGGCCTCGATCATGTGGCCCGCCACGTACAGCTCGTGGTGGTCCTTCAGGTTCGTCCAGCGCTTGTCCAGGCCGTTGATGATGTAATAGGTGTCCAGGTAGCCGTCGGGCTGCTGGGCCGCGGCCACCTCCTCGATGGCACCGTCGGCAACGGCCTCCAGCTGCGGGTCGGGATGCCAGCGCAGGCTGAACGCCACGCCCTCCAGCCACTTGTACACGTCGCTGTCCTGGAACACGAAGCCTCCGAATTCACCCTGTTCCTTTCCCGCGGCGATGCGGAAGTTGCGCATGCAGTGGCTGGGCTCGGCGTCCGCCTCCAGCTGATCGTTCAGCGCCTTCCACTGGTAGGGGATGCCCTCCCGCACCACGGTTTCGCGAAAGCGGTTCCAGAAGCGATCGTTCAGGGTGACGTCCGTCAGGGACTTTGCGTATCGATTCATGGTGAAACCTCCCAATTATGATCTCACAAGTCCCGGCAAGCCGGGAACTGGGGTATGCCGTTTGCGGCCTGAAGCGAAGCATATACCAATCCTAATCCTATTTTATTATAGTACATTGTTTTTCACGATTCAATACGCAATCCCTCTCGGCGGGGAGAAGGGCCCTCAATTTCCAACATTACGCGATGATCCAAAAGAAATAAGCGACATCCCACCAACCGCCGGCGCCGTGCCGGGGTTTGATGGGATGTCGCCTGTTCAGCGCATTGCCGATACTATGGTTGTTGATGTATCACAGGTTTTGGGCGGCCTCCAGGCCGGCGACGATTCATTCAAGCGTCGATGCCGCGAGGGCGTTCTCCGCAAATGACAGATGCCGGAAAAGGCGCCGCGGAACCGCTGCGGGAATGAATCCGCGGCTGCATGGACAACAGATTCATTCCATCGACAGCGTGATCGTCGCGTCCCCATTGCCCAGCAATTCCTTCATCTGCTCCGGGGTCTGGTCGGTGATGTGTCCCAGCCGGGTATACGCCCAGGAATTGCTGCCGTAAAACACCACGAGCTGATCGCCCGAATAGAGCACGATGTCGCCGGAGACGGTGGTCGTCTGCGCGTCGTCGCGGGGCAGGCTCTGGCCGACGGCTCCGACCTGCTCGAATCCGCCATACATGGACATCTCGATCGCCAGGCCCTCCGAGGCTTGGAGCGAGGCCTCCACCAGCGCCTTCAGCGCCTCCACGGATTCATTGTCCTCCCAGGCCACCGTCACCGGGGTCTGGCCGATCAACATCTGCATATTCCTTTCTCCTTCCACAGGAATCGCCTCCGCCGCCGGCGCGGGCAGCCCCGCCAGGCAGAGCATCAGCGCGCACAACAGCGCCAAAGTCCTTCTCATTGCGCTTCATTCCCTTCTTCCGCGCGTTCCGGAGCCTGAACCGCCGCCGGTCTTCACCCTGCCGACCCGGAGGGCCCCGGCCTCGCATCCCGCGGCCTTCGCGCCTTTGGCAAGCGCTTCGACCATCGCGGCGGTGTCCTGCTTCCCGGGGCTCCCGTTCAGAGCAGCGATCCTCGCGGTGTTTCCCTCCTGTTTATGCCCTGTTGAACTTCCCCTTGGGCTGCCTGCAGCGCGGGCACTTCCAATCCTCGGGCAGGTCCTCAAAGGCCACGCCATCGTGCTCGGCGGGATCATAGACATAGCCGCAGATAGAGCAGACGTACTTGCCGCTCGCCTGCTGCGCGGTGAAATCGACTTCCGCCAGCACCGTCGGAACCGGGTTGTCCAGATCCATCACGCGCCCGGCTTCCAGGTTTTCATAGCCCTGGGGCGTGTGAGTGCCCATGTAGACCGTGGGATGATTCCGAACGAACTCGCGGACCCGGTCCAGCGTATCCCGCGCCGCGGCCAGATCGTCATAAACGGTGGAAAGCTTGTTCTCGTAGAGCGCCTCGTCCACATAGGTGATGTCGCCCTCGAACATATAGAAAAGGCCGTTGTTCTGGGCGATCACAAGGCTGTTGCCGTTGGTGTGTCCCTTGGCTTTGATGAACCAGACGCCTTCCGCGATCTTCTGGCAGGCGGGGAAATTGAAATACGCGCCGTCGGTGAAATCCACGGGCACGATGTTGTCCAGGCCCTTCAGCTCATCGGCCCCGATTTCGTCCCGGTTGACATAGATCTTCGCATGGGGGAAGGATTTCAGCTCGCCGGAATGGTCGCTGTGCCGGTGGGTCAGCAGGATCTTCGTCACCTGCTCCGGCCTGTAGCCCAGCGCCGCGAAGGCCTCCATGTAAGTGGCCACATCCTTGCCGGTAAAGGCGGGGGTCTTCTCGTCGGGGACCTCCTCGGGCGTGCCCGCCGGGATGCCGGTATCCACCAGTATGACCTCGTCCCCCGTGTCGATCAGGTAGTTCTGCAGACTGCCGCGATAGCGCACGTTGGGATCGAACTTCTCCACGCCTTCCTCGCCGCCAAAGGCGAAGGGCTGGGAATAATAGCCGTCTCTCCTGAACTTGACTGCCTTGATTTCCATATCCGTATCCTCCTGTTATAAATCTTACAGCAGCGCCTTCACGCAGGCCTCCACCTCTGCCATGTCGGCGGTGGGCTCGAAGCGGGCCACGACGTTGCCCTCGCGGTCGACGACAAACTTGGTAAAGTTCCACTTGATGTCCGGCTTGCTGGCCCAGTCGGGATCGGCCTCGGAGAACATCTTCTCCAGCAGCGCCTTGTACTGGTGCTCCTGGAAGCCCTCGAAGCCCTTCTGGGACTTGAGATACGTGTACAGGGGCAGCTCGTTTGCGCCGTTGACGTCCGCCTTCTTCATCTGCGGGAAGGTGGTGTTGTAGTGGACGGTGCAGAACTCGTGGATGTCGTCGTCCGAGCCGGGAGCCTGGCCGCCGAACTGATTGCAGGGAATGTCCACGATCTCCAGGCCCTTGTCGTGATAGTCCCTGTACAGCTGCTCGATGGGTGCGTACTGCGGAGTGAAGCCGCAGCCGGTGGCGGTGTTCACCACCAGGATGACCTTGCCCCTGTAGTCCGAAAGGTTCAGTTCTCCGCCCTTGCCCGTCTTCAGAGTGTAATCATAGATCATGTTCTCGTCCTCCCCATTCTCGATAATGCTTTGTCCAACAGGTATTTGAGCTGCATCAGTTCCTCCGTCGGCAGGTCGATGCAGCCGTTCATCTGCCCGGGCACGCTAAGCGCCTTCTCCTTAAGCGCCATGCCCTTCTCCGTCAGCGACAGGAACAGCTTGCGCTCCCGGCTCTGGGGGTGGGTGCGCACGATCAGCCCCTGTTTCTCCAGGCGCTTCAAAAGCGGCGTCAGCGTCCCGGAGTCCAGCCGCACGGTGTGACCCAGCTCGCTCTCCGTCATGTCGCCCCTCTCCCACAGCACCATCATCACGATGTACTGCGTGTAGGTCAAATCCAGGGCCTCCAAAGGCCTCCGGTACTGGCGAATGACCTCCTTCGCGCAGGCGTACAGCGGAAAGCAGATCTGGTTGCAAAGGCGAATGTCCTCATATCCCGGGTCGTTCTGAATGGTCTCCATTGATTCACCCTTTTCGCAAAGAGGCTGGCGAATACTGTCGTCAGCCCCCTGCCCCTGTCGTGCCGTTATTCGCCCAGCTGCTCGATCAGGTAGTTCTCCATCCCGATCTCCTGCATCAGGCTCAGGTGCTGGCGCACCCAGTTGAAGTGGTCCTGCTCGTCCACGATGAACTGCTGGATCATGCTGCGGGTCACAAAGTCGTCCTCGAACAGGGAAAGCGCCTTGCTCATCATCGGCAGCGCCTCGGCGGCGTCCTTGCAGTCGTACTCCAGCATTTCCTTGATGTCCGTGAACACGGGATACTCCTGCAGCTCCACCTTCGGGGTCACGCCCAGCTCGATCAGGCGGGCGTTCACCTGCTTGGCTTCGGCCCACTCCTCGTCCGATTCCGCCATGATCTTGTCCGCCAGCTTGCCAAAGCCGCGCTGCTTCAGCAGCTGCGCCTGAATGGAATGCTGCTGGGAATTGCCGAACCAGCCCTTTGCCAAACCCTGCAGAAACTCGATCTTCGTCATTGTGTTCCCCTCCATGTCATGATAATCATTTTTGCCTGCGCTTGATTGCGCGCAATCACAATTATCATTGTAGTGATCGGAGGGAATTAATCAATTCAGGATTTTGCCAATTATTCTCATTATGAGAAGAATCAGCAACATCCTCTCATTCTCTATTGAAAATAATCGCGGAGCGGTTCAGGCAGCGAAGCGGCGTACACCTCTGTCAGCGTTTCCCGGCTCACGGGATATTTCCCCAGGATCCACTCGCAGGTGAGCATGACCGTGCCGAAGGAATATAATCTCACGAGCATCTCCGTCTTCCTGTCAGGACCGCTTGGATCGGAAGCGGCGCGGATGCGATCCATAAGGGCGTTGAAGTGGATCTCCGTCATATAGCGGATAAACGAATCATATCCGCTGGTATTGGTGAGCAGGTTAGCGAGGTAGTTCCTCTGCTCATCGTAATAATCCGCCGCGTCGGAAAGGGACCGCTGCCAGTCCTTCCGGGTGCCGTCCTCCTGCTCCAGCAGCTTCTGCACATCGCGGGCGTAGTCCCAGGCGATGAGGTCGTACTTGTCCCTGAACTGCCGGTAGAAGGTCGCAATGGAATAGCCGCAATTCTTCGCGATATCCTGCACCGTGATCCTGTCGATGTCCCGGCTCTGCGCCAGCTCCCGAAGGGATTCCGCCAGCAGCTCCTTCGCCGTCTTCCGCTTCACCCGCGTTCCTCCTCCAACTCCAAAGCGTCATGGCCTCTGAATCATATCTGCCTTCTCGCTTCATGGACTTTCTCTGTTCAATGACAGCCGGCGCGGTCTTCGCCGCCGTCCCAGGCATCAGATCGTCAAATCCTTCAGGATTCCTTCGGTTTATTCATTCTCAATTCCACCGTCACAGGCTCTTTGGTATAGACCTGGCACCCAAGGCGCCATCCTTCCTCCAACTGCGCCTCGCTGAACCAGATCCTGTCCATCGTATTGATCGTCGCCTTTCCCCTGAGTATCCTGACGGCACATTTCCCGCAGTTGCCCCGCCCACCGCAGGCAGTGAGGATGTGAATATCCTGGCTGAGCAGATAATCCTGCAGGCGCACATTGGCCGGGCATTCTATGATCATGCTTCTCCCGTCCTTTCCTTCAATTCCTTGCCTTCGCGCCCCGCATTCGGCCCCACGCCGACTTTCTCCCGGACGCGCTCCGCGGCGTACGACTCTGAGAACAGGGCCTCTGCAGGGTTCTTCACTATCCGTCCAGGTCGAATATCCCGCCCTCCAACGCGCTGCGAGCCGCCAGGATGTATTTGCTGGTATCCAACGGGTCCACGCTGCGCCGGGGCGCGGTCGCTCCAAGCTCCATGGGGCACTCCCGATAGCTGTGCAGCCGGAAGCTCATGCCGCCCCGGCCGCCCGTGCTCTGGGCCAGCCGCGCGGCATAGTCCATGCTGGAGGCCACCGGCACCAGCGCCGTCATCGCCGCGAAATCCTCGCTGGATTCCACCGCCGTCACCTCGCCCCGCATGGCGGTGATGTCGCTCATCACATGGCCCACGCAATCCTGGGGAACGCGCAGGCGAAGCTCCAATATCGGCTCCAGCAGCACGCTGCCGCCTGCCCGCAGGCCATCCTGGATGCCCCAGGGGGTGGCCACGATGAAATCCAACGGATGGGTGTGGAATTGGTGGTGGCTTCCGCCGACGAGGGTGATATCCACGTCCGTCACCCGCCAGCCGAGCCTTCCCTGGTTCAGCGCCAGCGGCAGGGCCTGCTCCACCTGGTGCTGGTAGCGCGGCGCGATCTCCCGCGCGGGCACCTCAGAACGGAATCGCACGCCGCTGCCCCTGGGCGCGGGCCTTATGATGAATTGCAGTATCGCCCAGCAGGGCTTGGGCCAGGTGTACTCCGCGTAGCCCTCGGCGGCGTGGGCGATGGTCTCCCGATAGATCACCGTGGGCTTTTCAAAGGACGCATTGAGATCGAAGCGGCTCTTCAATTCCTCCTGGAGGATCTCCAGCTGGATACTGCCCATGACCTCCATCTGCAGTTCCCCCGTGGCCTTGACATAGCGGGTGCGCAGCAGCGGGTCCTCATCCGAGAGGGTCTCGCAGGCGGCAGCCAGCGCCGTCAGCTTCTCCGGCGCCTCCGGCACGACGCGCACCGTCATCAGCGGCGTGCGAAGCGTGCCCGGGCGCACCTTCCGTGGCAGCGCGTCCCCGCTTCCGATGACCTGCCCGATCTTCATCTGGCCCAGGCCGTAGACAACGCCGATCTCCCCCGCCGACAGGCTGCCGCGATCCGCGCCGGACACATCCCGGATCTGGGTGATCTTGTTCTGCACCGGGGGCGGCTCTCCCGTCAGGGGATCGACGCGCCCCGGCAGCGTCAGCTGCGCCCGGTTTTCCAGCCGCCCGGCGAACAGGCGCACCCACAGGCCCTTGCCCAGCAGCCGGTCACGGGCAACGGCGAAGGCCACGCCGCACAGCGCGTCCGACGTCGCCGCGGGCTCTGGCAGGTATTTCAGGATCGCGTCCAGCAGCGGCTCGATGCCGAGTCCCTTCAGCGCGGAGCCCGACAGCATCGGATAGACCCCGCCGCTTCGCGCCAGCGCCGCCATCCGTTCTTTCAGCTCCGGTTCGCCGAGGGCTTCCCCCGCCAGCCAGCGCTCCATCACGGCATCGTCGGCGTCGCAGACCGCTTCGAGGACCTGATCGGCCTCTCCAACCAGCGCCGCCCGCGAGGACAGCCGCCTTCGGATCTGCGCCGCGACGCGGGGCACGTCCGCGCCCTCACGGTCCACCTTGTTGATGAAGAAGAGCACCGGCAGGCCCTGCTCCCGCAGCGCCTCGAACAGCAGCTCCGTCTGGGGCTGGACCCCCTCGGCGGCGCTCACCACCATGATCGCCCCGTCCAGCGCCCACAGCGAGCGCTCAATCTCCGCCGAGAAGTCGGCGTGGCCGGGGGTGTCGATCAGATTGATGGCCACGCCCTTCCAGTCCAGGCGCACACAGCTGGCGCGCACAGAGATGCCCCGGCGCTGCTCCACGGGCAGACTGTCGGTGTGCGCGGTGCCGCTGTCCACGCTTCCCGCCTTGCGAATCGCCCCGGCATGCAATAGCAATTGCTCCGACAGCGTGGTCTTGCCCGCATCGACGTGGGCAAATATACCGATGTTTCGTATTCTCATCCTCTTAGAGTCCGCACCCGTCGGTGCGCCGGGAATGAATCCCTTGGCTGTTCCCGTGACGCATGCTTTTCTGTCTTTGTTGCGCGGAAATGGATCGGCGGCTCCACCGCATCATCATCCCGCCCCGTTTTCGAAGGTTTCAGCGAGCGCTGTCCTGTGAACCAATTATATCATAGAATCCTCCCAAAGTGTAGGCGGTTTCCCATTTCCATGGCACATTGGAAAAGCTCTAAACGCCGCTTGTTGTTTCCAAGGCAAAGCGCAAGGGCGGCAATGAGATGAATCTCACCGCCGCCCTTGCGCCGTCTGGAATTGCCGGTGATTCTATCCAAGGGAGTGGTTTTTTCAGGTTGAGAAGCGGCCAATGGCGACGCCTCAAATTCCGCTGGCCCCATAGTTGCTCAGCACCCTTGCGGACGGATCGTCCACGTCGCAGCCGGGCCAGGTTCGGTTGGGCATCCAGAAGTCCGCGATCATCCTCGCCTGGCCGGGATAGTATTGTTCAAAGAGTTCCCTGTACAGCAGGCTCTCCTTCGTGAACGGGTGGCAGTAGTCGTATTTTGCCGCCCTCTCGGCAAATTCAGCGTCGGTGTAGGTGCGCTCCGCCAGGGTCTTGAGGTCGCTGACCATGGAATGCCCCACCGCGTCGGAGAAGGCCGCCTTCTGCCGCCAGAGGATCTCGTCGGGCAGGATGTGGTCGTCGGCAAAGGCCTTGCGGATGAGGTACTTACCCATATCGTGTTTGTTCATCTTCAATTCAGGATCGGTGGACATGGCGTAGCGCACGAACTTCAGATCCCCGAAGGGCACCCGCGCCTCCAGGCTGTTCACGCTGATGCAGCGGTCCGCCCGCAGCACGTCGTACATGTGCAGCTCCCGGATGCGCTTCTCCGCCTCCTC
The DNA here is from genome assembly GCA_030530315.1 of Clostridia bacterium. Lineage (GTDB taxonomy): Bacteria > Bacillota > Clostridia > Christensenellales > Aristaeellaceae > UBA2862. Next base: position 12,808 of record JAUMVG010000032.1, read on the forward strand.
CTGGAAGGCCGCGGCGCTGGGGGCGAAGTCGGTGTACTTGTAGCCGAACAGCTCGTCCGAAATCTCGCCCGTCAACAGCACCCGGATGTCGGTGTGCTCATGGATGTATTTGCACACCAGATACATGCCGATGGACGCTCGGACGGTGGTGATGTCCCAGGTGCCCAGCAATTCCACCACGGTGGGCAGCGCCTCCAGCACGTCCTTCTCGCTGATGATGACCTCGGTGTGGTCCGCGCCGATGAAATCCGCCGCCATGCGGGCATACTTCAGGTCGATGGCGTCAATATCCATGCCGATGGCAAAGGTGCGGATGGGCTTGTCGAGCATTCTCTGCGCGATGGCGCACACCAGCGAGGAATCCAGCCCGCCGGAGAGCAGGAAGCCCACCGGCACATCGGCGTCCAGACGCTTTGCCACGCCGTCGATCAGCAGGCGGCGCAGCTTCTGGCAGATGTGGTCCTCGTCTCGCATCGTGAATTGGTCCACGTGCGCCGGGTCGGCGTAGCGGACGAACTCCCCGTCCACCCAGTAGCATCCCGGCGGGAAGGGCAGGATTGCATCGCACAGTCCCATCAGGTTCTTGGGCTCGCTGGCGAAGGCCGTGCCCCCGTCAGGCAGCCTGCCGTAATACAGCGGGCGGATGCCGATGGGGTCCCGGGCGGCGATCAGCCTGTCCTGTTCGCCGTCGTACAGGATCAGCGCGAACTCCGCGTCCAGCGTCTTGAACATCTCCACGCCATACTCCCTGTACAGCGGCAGCAGGATCTCGCAGTCCGACGCGCTTTGGATGGGGAAACCCTCGTCGATCAGCCTCTGGCGCAGCGGGCGGAAGCCGTACAGCTCGCCGTTGCAGACCACATAGGAGCCGTTCATCTCAAACGGCTGCATGCCCTCATCCGTCAGGCCCATGATGGCCAGCCGGTGAAAGCCCAGCCAGCCCCGGGAAATCCCGATGAACCGGCTCATGTCCGGGCCGCGGGAAATCGTCCGGTCGAAGCACGCGCGCAGCTTTTCCTCGGGAATGGACTTCCCTTCGACGCCAAAGATGGAACACATAAAAAGCACCTCCGTAAATGGTCGGCTGTCCTGTTTGGATTTCAGGACGAAGGCCGCCGCTCCGTGGTGCCACCTGATTTGCTTCTCATCGGGCTCTGTCAAGCCCCGACGGGGATAACGGTCCGTCACGCCGCCGCACCTACTGAGCCGATCGGGTTTGAAAGATTCTTCGCTCAGAATGACATCGCCTACCCGCGTCATCCTGAGCGCAGTAGAGAATCATCTCCGCCTTCGTGGCTCTTCGTTCAGGATGACATCGCCTACCCGCGTCATCCTGAACGCAGCGAAGGATCTTCTCTCCCACCGCCGTTCAGCCTGGACTTGGAAGGGTTCTTCGCCCGGTGGCTCATGCGGGATTTTCACCGTCGCCCGCTCTCTGGGATGCCGCCTTCGGGAATGCGCAAGGGTCTCGTTCCCGCCGGGTTACTCTGCTTCCGCAACGCTTTCGCTTTGAAATTTTGCGCTGATTATAGCATTCCCCTCGGATGTTGTCAATAGTGTTTTGCAATTAAGAATTTGTAAACTTGCAATATTACATTATATAGCCGCTGTTTTTGCATCTAATCCGCATAAACATTTCATTTAACATTCAAAACCCCTTGACAGCTTGCCCATGGATATGCTATGCTTCTTGCGTGACAAGGCAAGGGAGTCGTGTTGAACGACTTCCTTGCCCCTTTTTTTATTTCGGAGGTGTGATTATGAGCAAGTACACGAAGGAAGACATCATCCGCCTGGTCAAGGACGGCGACGTGGAGTTCATCCGCATGCAGTTTACCGACATCTTCGGCCAGCTGAAGAACGTGGCCATCACCGCCAGCCAGATCGAAAAGGCCGTGAACAACGAGATCATGATCGACGGCAGCTCCATCGAGGGCTTCGTCCGCATCAACGAATCCGATCAGTACCTGCGGCCCGACCTGGACACCTTCGCGGTACTGCCCTGGCGGCCCCAGCACGGCAAGGTGGCGCGGCTGATCTGCGACGTGTACAACCCGGACGGCACCCCCTTCATGGGCGATCCCCGCGGCACGCTGAAGCGCATCCTGAAAAAGGCCGCCGACATGGGTTACAGCTTCAATGTGGGCCCGGAGATGGAATTCTTCCTGTTCCAGACCGACGAGCAGGGCAGGCCGACCACCGCGACCTCCGACGAGGCCGGATACTTCGACCTGGGCCCCCTGGACCACGGCGAGAGCACCCGGCGCGAGATCTGCATGGCGCTGGAGCAGATGGGCTTTGAGATCGAAGCCAGCCACCACGAGGTGGCCGCCGGCCAGCACGAGATCGACTTCAAGTATGCCGACGCCCTGACCGCCGCCGACAACATCATGACCTTCAAGCTGGCGGTCAAGACCCTGGCCCAGAAGAACGGCCTGCACGCCACGTTCATGCCCAAGCCGGTGTTCGGCATCAACGGCTCAGGCATGCACACCAACATGAGCCTGTTCAAGGACGGCAAGAACGTGTTCGCCGACCCGTCCGATGTCAGGGGCCTGAGCAAAGAGGCCTATGCCTTCATCGCGGGCATCCTGAAGCACGTCAGGGGCATGGCGGCCATCACCAACCCGCTGGTGAACAGCTACAAACGGCTGGTGCCGGGCTATGAGGCCCCCTGCTATCTGGCCTGGTCGGCCAGCAACCGGAGCGCGCTGATCCGCATCCCCGCGTCCCGGGGCATGGGCACCCGCGTGGAGCTGCGCTGCCCGGACCCGTCCTGCAACCCCTACCTGAACATGGCGGTCTGCCTGGCGGCGGGCCTGGACGGCATCGAAAAGGGCCTGACCCCGCCGGAGGAGATCACCGAGAACATCTTCGCCATGGACGCCGCCACCCGCGCGGCCAAGGGCATCGAGAGCCTGCCGGGAACGCTGCACGAGGCCGTGAAGTGCCTGAAGGCCGACGAGGTCATCTGCGAGGCCCTGGGCGAACACGTGCTTTCCCAGTACGTCGAGGGCAAGGAAAAGGAATGGGACGCCTATCGGACCCATGTCAGTTCGTGGGAGATCGACAGATACCTGGTGATGTACTGAACATGATTGTGGAATAAAGGGACGGTTCCTTGTTCCACTCCCAATCAAAACGGAATAAGGAACCGTCCCCTATTTCAAACAGGAGGTGGTAGTATGCCGAGGATCATCATTGCAGGCACATCGGAAGTCAGCCGCGCACAGCTTTCCCGACTTCTGACCGCCTCCGGCTTCAATGTTTTCCGCCTCTGCGCCTCGGAGGGCGAGCTGCGGCGGACGCTGAATGAATGCGAGGACGGCATCGTGCTCGTCTCCGGCTTCCAGCCGGAGGACATCTCCGCCGACTTTGGGGACAGCTTCCAGTTCCTGCTGATCGGCAGGCCGGAGACCCTCTCCGCCTGCGAATCGCCCGGGGTATTCAAGCTGGCCTATCCCTGTCCCGGCAGCGCCGTGCTCGGCGCGGTGGAGATGCTGACTCAGCTGCACTACATGCGCCTGCCCCACAGGAGCGACGGAGACAGGGCCCTGGTGGAGGAAGCGAAGCGCCTGCTGATGCACCGCGAGGGCATCGACGAGCCCACCGCCCACCGTCGCATGCAGGTTTACGCCATGCGGCATGGCATCAAAATGACGGATTATGCCGCGCAGTTGTTACAAGGGGGTTCCAACGATGTATGACCAGCAATACCCGCTCTATCATCCCGAATTGGAGCATGAATCCTGCGGCGTCGGCGCGATCGTCGATCTGAGCGGTCGCGCCACCCACCGCACCGTGGATCAGGCGCTCACCATCGTGGAGCGCCTGGCCCATCGCGCGGGTTCAGACGCCCTGGGCACCACGGGCGACGGCGTGGGCATCATGACCCAGCTGCCCCACGAATTCTTCACCGCATGGGCGCGGGAGGAAGGCATATCCCTCGGCAAGCCCGGCGACTACGGCGTCGGGATGTTCTTTTTGCCCGAGGATGAAGTTGGGGTTCAAAACATCTGCCGCATCTTCGACCAGCTGGCGGTCTCGGAGGGCATCTCCGTGCTGGGCTGGCGGGACGTGCCCTGCCACCCGGCCCAGCTGGGCGCGGGGGCACGCCGCACCATGCCCCGCATAAGGCAGTGCTTTTTGAAGCGGCCCGCAGGCATCGCTCCGGGTGCCGACTTCGACCGCAAGCTGTACATCCTGCGCCGGGTGTTTGAAAAGCAGGATAAGGACACCTACATCTGTTCGCTGTCCAGCCGCACCATCGTCTACAAGGGCATGATGCTGGTCAGCCAGCTTCGGTCCTTCTACGACGATCTGCAGGACGTGCGCTATGTGTCCCAGATGGCCATGGTGCACTCCCGCTTTTCCACCAACACCTTCCCCAGCTGGTCCAAGGCCCACCCCCAGCGGATGCTCTTGCACAACGGCGAGATCAACACCATCCGCGGCAACCACGACCGCATGAAGGCCCGGGAGGAGACCATGCGCTCGTCGGTCATGGGCGACAGCATGAAGCGCGTGCTGCCCGTGGTGGACCCGGACGGCAGCGATTCCCAGATGCTGGACAACACGCTGGAGTTCCTGGCCATGAACGGCTTCCCGCTGCCTCTGGCGGGCATGGTGCTGCTGCCGGAGCCCTGGCAGGGGGAAAGGGAAAGCAAGCCCTGGCACGACCTGTACCGCTACTATGCCACGATGATGGAGCCCTGGGACGGCCCCGCGGCGATGTTGTATTCCGATGGCGACAGCGTGTGCGCGTCGCTGGACCGCAACGGCCTGCGGCCCCTGCGCTGCGCCCTGACCGACGATCAGCGGCTGATCCTGTCCAGCGAGGCGGGCGTGCTGTTTGAAGAAAACGCCCACATCCGACGCCGCTGGAAGCTGAAGGGCGGGGACGTGCTGATGGCCGACCTGCGCACGGGGGAACTGCTGAAATCGGAGGCGTTGAAGACATACTATGCCGGGCAGCACCCCTATGGGGAGTGGGTGAAGAACATCATTCGTCTGGAGCTACTCCCTCCGTCGCCTCACGGCGACACCTCCCTCGGAGAGGGAGGCATTGGCTCCCGTCCTGGCTCCCTCTCTGAGGGAGCTGGCACGCGAAGCGTGACTGAGGGAGTCGAGGAAACTGGCTGGCGCAGCCAGACTGAGGGAGTCGACGATGTGGAGACCCTCTGCAAGGCCTTCGGCTATGCCTGGGAAGACGTACAGGAGGTCATCCTGCCGATGGCGGAAACCGGACAGGAGCCCATCGTGTCCATGGGCGCGGACGAGCCCATCGCCGCCCTGTCCAAGGCCCACCCGCCGCTGTACGATTACTTCAAGCAGCGCTTCGCCCAGGTGACCAACCCGCCCATCGACGCGCTGCGGGAAGAATGCAAGACGGACTGCTCCATCACCATCGGCGACGACGGGAACCTCCTGTCCCGGGACCCCGACAGCTGCACCGTGCTGGAGCTGCCCTCGCCGGTGCTGACGGAGGCGGAACTGCGGCGCATCCGGGGCATCGACCACCCGTCGTTTTCAGTAAAGGAGATCTCCCTGCTCTACCCGGTCAAAACCCGGCTCCGCCAGGCCATGCGGGACTTCTTCGCCGCCTGCGACGCAGCCTGCGTTGGCAGCGCGAACATCCTCATTTTGTCCGACCGGGGCGTGGACGCGGGCCGTCTGGCCATCCCCTCGCTGCTGGCGGTGTCCGCGCTGGAGCAGCACCTGATACACATCAAGAAGCGCACGAAGGTCTCCGTGATCCTGGAGAGCGGCGAGCCCCGGGACACCCACCAGCTGGCCATGCTGATCGCCTACGGCGCGCGGGCGGTGTGCCCGTATTTGGCCCACGCGGTCATCCGGAAGGGCCTGTCGGAGAACGCGATAGTAAACTACAATAAAGCCCTCACCGCCGGTGTTCTGAAGATCGCCTCCAAGATGGGCGTTTCCACGCTGCAGGCCTACCAGAGCGCCCAGCTGTTCGAGGCGGTGGGGCTGGATGCGCAGTTCGTCGATCAGTATTTCACCAACACCCCCGCCACCCTGGGCGGCAGGGGCCTGCACGACGTGGAAGCCGACAGCCGATTCCATCACAACGCGGCCTACGCAGACCCGCTGAAAAGCGGTCTGACCAGCGTCGGCAGGCACAAGCTGCGCACCGGCGAGGGAGCCGAGGAGCACCTCTACAGCCCGAGGGTCATCCACCTGCTGCAGCAGGCGGTGTGGACCAACGACAAATCGAAGTTCGACGAATACGCCAAACTGGTGGAGAACGACGGCCCGCACACCATCCGCGCGTCGCTGGACTTCAATTACGGGGTGTGCAATCCCGTGCCGCTGGACGAGGTGGAGCCCGTTGAATCCATCGTCCGGCGCTTCAGGACCGGGGCCATGTCCTACGGCTCCATCTCCCGGGAGGCCCACGAGTGCATGGCGGTCGCCATGAACCGCCTGGGCGGCAGGAGCAACAGCGGTGAGGGCGGCGAGCTGCCGGAGCGCTTCGGCACCGACCTCAACTCCGCCATCAAGCAGGTGGCCTCCGGGCGCTTCGGCGTGACCCGGGACTATCTGCTGTCCGCGAAGGAGATCCAGATCAAGATGGCCCAGGGCGCGAAACCCGGCGAGGGCGGCCATCTGCCCGGCGCGAAGGTGACGGAGAGCGTGGCAAAGACCCGCTGCTCCACCCCGGGGATCTCGCTGATCTCTCCCCCGCCCCACCATGACATCTACTCCATCGAGGATCTGGCGGAACTCATCTACGATCTGCAATGCGCCAATGAAGACGCCAAGGTCACGGTCAAGCTGGTGTCCTCCACCGGCGTGGGCACCATCGCCAGCGGCGTGGCCAAGGCCGGGGCGGGCGGCATCCTGATCTCCGGCGGCGAGGGCGGCACCGGCGCGGCCCCCATGTCCAGCGTGCATCACGCGGGCCTGCCCTGGGAGATCGGCCTGGCCGAGGCCCACCAGGTATTGTGCCGGAACCGCCTCAGGCAGACCGTGACGCTGGAGACCGACGGCAAGCTGATGAGCGGGCACGACGTGGCCGTGGCGCTGCTGCTGGGCGCGGAGGAATTCGGCTTCGCCACCGCGCCGCTGATCACCATGGGCTGCCGTATGATGCGGGTGTGCCAGCTGGGCACCTGTCCCTTCGGCGTGGCGACGCAAAATCCAGAATTGCGCAAGCGGTTCGTCGGCAAGCCGGAGTACGTGGAGCGCTTCATGATCTTCGTAGCGCAGCAGCTGCGGGAGATCATGGCACGGCTCGGCGCGCGGACGGTGAACGAGCTAGTGGGCCGAAGCGACCTTTTGAGGATGAAGGACGGCGCGCCCATGGACCTCAGCGCCCTGATCGGCTTTAGCCGGAACACCCACGTCCAGCCGGAATCAAAGCACGATTTCAGGCTCCATGAGCGCATGGACGCGCGACTTATACAGGACCATGTGCAGCTGACCACCACCGACCGGGCCTTCGGAACGCTTTTAAAGGGCGATCGGCACATCCAGGCCCAGGGCTGCGGCGGGCAGAGCTTCGGCGCGTTCCTGCCCAAAGGCCAGAGCGTCGCGCTGTACGGCGTGGCCAACGACTACCTGGGCAAGGGCCTCTCCGGCGGCACGCTGGCCATCTGCCCGCCCGCGGACGCGGTGTGGAACCCGAAGGACACATTGATCGGCAATGTGGCGCTCTACGGCGCGACCTCCGGCTATGCCTTCATCGCGGGCATGGCGGGCGAGCGCTTCGCCGTGCGCAATTCCGGCGCGTGGGCCGTGGTGGAGGGCGTGGGCGACCACGGCTGCGAGTACATGACCGGCGGCCGCGTGGCCGTGCTTGGGCCGGTGGGCGACAACTTTGGCGCGGGCATGTCCGGCGGCATCGCCTGGGTGCTGGACGAGGGCGGCACGCTGGAGCGGCGCGTCAACAGGGGTCTGGTCAAGGTGCACGAGGTCACATCAGAGCAGGCCGGGGAGCTGCGAAAGCTGCTGGAGATGCACCTTGAAAGGACAGGTTCTGTCAAAGCAAAGGAAATCCTTGAGGATTATGATAAATGGCTGTCGCGGTTCAAGGCGATCATATCGGATGAGTATTTGAACTATTTAAGGAGGGCGTGACGATGGGCAAGCCTACTGGATTCATGGAAGTCGCCCGCGCGGAGAACCCATACCGCGATGAGGCGGCGCGCCTTCGCGACTTTGACGACCTGCACATCTCCCAGCCCGCCGACGCACGTCATGCGCAGGCCTCCCGCTGCATGAACTGCGGCGTGCCCTTCTGCCAGTCGGACTTCGGCTGTCCGCTGCACAACCTGATCCCGGAGTGGAACGACCTGCTGTACCGCGGCAGAGAGCGGGAGGCGCTGGAACGGCTCTTGCAGACCGCGCCCTTCCCGGAATTCACGGGACGGGTATGCCCGGCGCTGTGCGAGAAGGCGTGCAACCTGGAAAACGATGCTTTAACGAACCGTGACAACGAGCTGTATCTGATCGAGACGGGATTTGAGAAGGGCTGGATCCATCCGAGGATCCCCCGCAGGCGCACGGGCAGGCGCGTGGCCGTGGTGGGCAGCGGCCCCGCCGGGCTGGCGGCGGCCGACCTGCTGAACCGGCTGGGACACGAGGTCACGGTCATCGAGCGCGCCGACCGCGCCGGGGGCCTTTTGATGTACGGCATCCCCAACATGAAGCTGCCAAAGGGCGTCGTGGAGCGCCGCATCCGGCTGATGGAGACCGAGGGCGTGCGCTTCCTTCTGAATACCGAGGCGAAGCCCGAAATCATGGAGGAATACGACGCCGTGGCGCTCTGCGGCGGCGCGAAGAAGCCGCGCGCCTTGAACGTGGCGGGCATCTTTGCCGTGGACTACCTGACGGCGGCCACCCGGGCCGTGCTGTCCGGAGATGAGCCCGCCATCGACGCCAGGGGCAGGCATGTGGTGGTCGTGGGCGGCGGCGACACCAGCAACGACTGCGTGGGCACGGCGCTCCGGCAGGGCTGCGCCTCCGTCATCCAGCTGGAGATGATGCCCGCGCCGCCCGTCGAGCGGACCGCCGGCAACCCCTGGCCCGAATGGCCCCGCACGCTGCGCACCGACTACGGCCAGCTGGAAGCCATCCATCGGCAGGGCGCGGACCCGCGCGTCTACGAGACGACGGTCAAAAGCATCCAACCGGGAGCTGTGGAAACCGTGAAGCTCAAGGGCTTCGATCCCATCCCCGGCACAGAGCGGGCCCTCCCCTGCGACCTGCTGCTCATCGCGGCGGGCTTCGTGGGCTGCGAGACGGCCACCGCCGAGCGGTTCAACGTAAAGCTCAATCCAAGGGGCTGCATGATGCCCGAAAGCGGGGGCCACCATCTGCGGAACAACCTCTTCTCCGCGGGCGATATGCGCACGGGCCAGTCGCTGATGGTGCGGGCCCTGGCGGACGGCCGGGCGGCGGCACTGGAGATCGAGCGGTATTTGGGTAACTTGGAATTTGTCGGGCTGACGCCCAATTGAGAATTGAGAATGGAGAATTGGGAATGGTGGTGCAAATCCCTTCGGGATTTGTTTTGATTACGCCCCACAATTTGTGATTCTACGATGATTTGCCACCATTTAATCAGAGAAATCCGTAAGGATTTCAACATAAATTCTCAATTCCCAATTCTCAATTCTCAATTAACTAAATTCCAATTTGTCAAACAGTCATACGACACAGGAGAATAAACCATGACCAAATACATCTTTGTCACCGGCGGCGTGGTGTCCGGCCTGGGGAAGGGCATCACCGCAGCGTCGCTGGGGCGGCTTTTGAAGGCGCGGGGCCTGAAGGTGGCCGCCCAGAAACTGGACCCCTACATCAACGTGGATCCCGGCACCATGAGCCCCTACCAGCACGGCGAGGTGTACGTCACCGAGGACGGCGCGGAGACCGACCTGGACCTGGGCCACTACGAGCGCTTCATCGACGAGGATCTGAACAGGTTTTCCAACCTGACCACGGGAAAGGTCTATTCGGGCGTCATCCAGCGGGAGCGCCGGGGCGGCTACCTGGGCAGCACGGTGCAGACCATCCCCCACATCACCGATGAGATCAAGACCTTCATCTACCAGGTAGGCAAAAAGACGGGCGCCGACGTGGTCATCACCGAGATCGGCGGCACCATCGGCGACATCGAATCCCAGCCCTTCATCGAGGCCATCCGCCAGGTGGGGCTGGAGGTGGGCCGCGAAAACGCGCTGTACGTCCACGTCACGCTGGTACCGTACCTGAAGGCCAGCGGTGAGCACAAGTCGAAGCCCACGCAGCACTCCGTGAAGGAATTGCAAGGCATGGGCATCAGCCCCAACATCATCGTGCTCCGGGTGGACGAGCCCATTACGGACGAGAGCATCTTCGCCAAGATCGCCCACTTCTGCAACGTGAAGCCCGACTGCGTCATCGAGAACCGAACGCTGCCCAACCTGTACGAAGCCCCGCTGATGCTGGAGGAAGCGAACCTGTCCGGCATCGTCTGCCGGGAGCTGGGCATCGACGCGCCGGAGCCGGATTTGGCGGAGTGGCGGGCGCTGGTGGAGCGCATCCGCCATCAATCCAGGACTGTGAGAATCGGCCTGGTGGGCAAGTATGTCCAGCTGCACGACGCCTATCTGTCCGTGGCGGAGGCCCTGCGCCACGCGGGGTACGCGCTGGACGGCGGTGGGTCCGCCTCCACGAGGGTTGAGATTGAATGGATCGACTCCGAGGCGATCAACGAGGAGAATTGCGTCGAAACACTGTCCCGCGTCCAAGGGATCATCGTCCCCGGCGGCTTCGGGAGCCGGGGCATCGAGGGGATGATCCTGGCGGTGAAGTACGCCCGCGAGCATCACGTGCCCTACTTCGGCATCTGCCTGGGCATGCAGATCGCCGTGATCGAGTACGCGCGGCACGTGGCGGGGCTTGAAAACGCCAATTCCCACGAATTCGACGAGAAGAGTCCCTATCAGGTCATCCATTATATGCCCGACCAGAACGACGACATCGACAAGGGCGGCACGCTGCGGCTGGGGAGATACCCCTGCGTGCTAAAGCCGGGGACCGCCATCGCCGCCTGTTACGGGACCACCGAGATCAGCGAGCGCCACCGTCACCGCTATGAGTTCAACAACGCCTACCGACACGCGCTGCAGGCCGCGGGCCTTGCCCTCTCCGGCCTCTCCCCGGACGGGCGTCTGGTGGAGACCGTGGAGCTCCCCGGCGAGCGCTTCTTCATCGGCGTGCAGTTCCACCCGGAGTTCAAGAGCCGCCCCAACAAGCCTCACCCGCTGTTTGTGGGTTTCGTCAATGCCTCCCTGAAAACCGAATTTTAACGCTTTAGCAATGTAGCATGGGTATTGACATTGAAGCAAAACGTGTTATAATCCTTATCAAACACAGAGGAAAGGTGGGAATAGACATGAAGCGCGAAATCCGTTCCACGCAGTCTGTTTCCAGCCTTCTCATGCCCTCTGTCCTGTCCGTCAATCATGCTGTGCGATTTATCTTCGCGCAGCTGTTTTTTGGCATTTTTGGCTTTGGGTTTACGCCGATGCCCATCTGAAGAATCGCGGACATGGATCATAGATCATCGAAGCGGCTCTCCGGATGGGAGGGCCGCTTTTATGATACATTCTTTTTCAGGAGGAACCCCATTATGAAGAAACTGCTTGCCATCCTCGTCGCCGTCGTGCTCTGTCTGGGCATGGCCGCCGTTGCCGAAGAGACCTACACCGTGGGCGTGTGCCAGCTGGTGCAGCATCCCGCGCTGGACGCCGCCACCCAGGGCTTCCAGGACGCCCTGACCGAAAAGCTGGGCGATGCCGTCGCCTTTGACGTGCAGAACGCCTCCGGCGATTCCAACACCTGCTCCACCATCGTGAACGGCTTCGTCTCCGACAATGTGGACCTGATCATGGCCAACGCCACCCCGGCCCTGCAGGCTGCCGTGGCCGCCACCGGCGACATCCCGATCCTGGGCACCTCGGTCACCGACTACGCCACCGCCCTGGACATCGACGACTGGACCGGCGCGACGGGCATCAACGTTTCCGGCACCAGCGACCTGGCCCCGCTGAATGAGCAGGCCGCGATGCTGAACGAGCTGTTCCCGGATGCCAAGGTGGTGGGCCTTCTGTACTGCTCCGCCGAGCCGAACAGCAAGTACCAGGTGGACGTGATCACCGGCTATCTCACCGAACTGGGCTATGAGACCGTGGAGTTCACTTTCGCGGACAGCAACGACGTGGCCAGCGTGGCCCAGTCCGCCTGCGACGGCTGCGATGTGATCTACATCCCCACCGATAACACAGCCGCGTCCTGCACCGAGGCCATCCGCAACGTGGTGGAGCCCGCCGCCAAGCCGGTCATCGCCGGCGAGGAGGGCATCTGCAAGGGCTGCGGCGTGGCGACGCTGTCCATCAGCTACTACGACCTGGGCTACGCCACCGGCGAGATGGCCTATGAGGTGCTGGCAAACGGCGCCGATGTCGCCACGCTGGATATCGCCTTTGCCCCCAACGTCACCAAGGAGTACAACGCCGAACTGGCCGAACTGCTGGGCGTGACCGTGCCCGAGGATTATGTGGCGATTGAGGGCTGATACTGCTGAGTTGGCGCGGTAGATTGGAATTAGTCGGGCTGACGCCCAATTGAGAATTGAGAATGGAGAATTGGGAATGGTGGTGCAAATCCCTTCGGGATTTGTTTTGATTACGCCCCACAATTTGTGATTCTACGATGATTTGCCACCATTTAATCAGAGAAATCCGTAAGGATTTCAACATAAATTCTCAATTCTCAATTAATTAAATTCCAAGTTATCGACATACCTAACCACTACAACTTGGAGGAACGACCTTGAACATTTTCTCTCTACTAAACGCCCTTCCCGGCGCGGTGGCCCAGGGTCTGATCTGGGGCATCATGGCCATCGGCGTCTACATCACCTACAAGGTGCTGGACCTGGCGGACCTGACCGTGGACGGCACCATGGCCACGGGAGGCGCGGTGTGCGTGATGCTGATGCTGAACGGCGTGAACGTCTGGCTGGCGCTGCTGTGCGCGGTGCTGGCGGGCATGCTGGCAGGGCTCATGACCGGCGTCTTCCACACCGCCATGGGCATCCCGCCAATCCTGTCGGGCATCCTCACCCAGCTTTCGCTGTATTCCATCAATCTGGCCATCATGGGCTTCAAGGCCAACCAGGGCATCAACGTCACCAAATACGCATTGATCGTCAGCCAGCGGAACGTGCGGGTGATCAATCTGTCCAACCCGATCTTCACCTCGCTCATCGTGCTCATACTGGTGATCGCGGTGCTGTACTGGTTCTTCGGAACGGAGCTGGGCAGTTCTCTTCGCGCCACCGGCGCAAACGCGGCCATGAGCCGGGCCCAGGGCATCAACACGAACGTCTGCAAGATCCTGGGCCTGATGATCTCCAACGGCATCGTGGCGCTGTCCTCGGCCATGCTTTCCCACTATCAGGGCTTCGTGGACGTGAACATGGGCCGCGGGGCCATCGTGATCGGTCTGGCCGCCGTCATCATCTCGGACGTGATCTTCGGAAAGCTGTTCCGCAACTTCGCGCTGAAGCTCGCCGGCGTCGCCATCGGCGCGGTGCTCTACTACATCGTCATACAGGTGGTGCTGTGGCTGGGGCTGAACACGAACCTCTTGAAGCTGCTGTCGGCGCTGATCGTGGCCGTGTTCCTTGCGGTGCCCTACTGGAAGGCAAGCGTGAAAGGGGGCAGGGGCCATGCTTGAGCTGGTGAACGTTCGAAAGACCTTTAACCCGAAGACCGTCAACGAGAAGATCGCGCTGGACGGGCTGAACCTGCGCCTCGCGGACGGCGATTTCGTGACCGTCATCGGCGGCAACGGCGCTGGAAAGAGCACCATACTGAACGCCATCGCGGGCGTCTGGCCCATCGACAGCGGGCGCATCGCCATCGATGGCCGCGAAGTCACCCACCTGCCGGAATACCGACGCGCGGCGCTGCTGGGGCGCGTGTTCCAGGACCCCATGACCGGCACCGCCGCCACGATGCAGATCGAGGAAAACCTGGCGCTCGCCGCCCGGCGGGGCCAGAGCCGCACGCTGAAGATCGGCATCACCCGCCAGGAGCGGGAAGCCTATCGGGAAAAGCTGGCAAGGCTTGGCCTGGGCCTGGAGGACCGCATGACCGCGAAGGTCGGCCTGCTCTCCGGCGGCCAGCGCCAGGCGCTGACGCTTCTGATGGCGACCCTGAAGAAGCCCAAGCTGCTGCTTCTGGACGAGCACACCGCCGCGCTGGATCCCCGCACCGCCCAGAAGGTGCTGGAGCTGTCCGAGCAGATCGTGACCGAGAACAACCTCATGACCCTGATGGTCACCCACAACATGCGCGATGCCATCCGCTACGGCAACCGGCTCATCATGATGAACGAGGGCCACGTAATCCTGGACATCTCCGGGGACGAAAAAAAGCATCTCACCGTGGAGATGCTGATGAACGCCTTCGCCAAAGCCAGCGGCGAGGCCTTCGCCAACGACAGAATACTGCTGTCCTGATGCTTGTTTTATTGTGTATGCCCCGTGTTTGTCCGGACATTCATAATATCACCTCACCAGGGGGCAATGCTTGTCACCCTGTCAGAGAAGGTATGCATACAGTGCCCTTCGATTTTGAAAGTCACAGAACCTTCCAATCCTGAAAGCGCCTTCCGCGGCATAATGAATTCATTAGCTCCACGGAAGGCGCTGTTTTACGATCTGCCAGCTGTTTCAAACGAGGCGGCGCGAGCTGTATTATCTTAAGAAAATAAATAATATCCTTAAGATACAAGAGGAATTCATCGAAGCGTTTATGTTATATTGCAGATGACACTTTCAGCCGAAAATGAACGGAGGCAATGGAAATGAAGCAAAAGGCAATGGAACTCAAGCTCGTCGTGCGGCCCATCGTGGGCTGTCTCACCCACTCCCACTTCTGGGAGGGCCCCTGCCGCGCAGGGCATTTGGAGGACATGACCCCGGAGGCCGAGAAGCGCATGGCCGACGCGGCGTTCGCCCATGCCGTGGAGACGCTGAAGGGCGCGACGGATGAGATCGAATTCCTGCCCGCCGTGGACGCCAGGTATGACGAGAAGTTCGTGGTCGGCGAGGACATCTACGCCCAGATCGAGGAGGGCATGGACAGGGTGGACTTCTTCCTGTGCATGAACTGGCGCATTCCCAAACTGGAGCGCTACCGCAAGCCCGTGGTGATCCTGCAGAACGGCAACGAGGGCATCGACTTTGCCGCCTACTGCCGCTCCATCGGCGTGGAGGCCTACGTGTGCATGGACCTTCAGGACCTGAACGAGATCGCCCACATCCTGTGGGTGCGCAAGGCCATCGCCAACACCCGGGCGCTGGTGCTCACCGCCGGCGGCCAGCCCACCTTCGGCATCCAGAGCCTGATCCGCGACCCGGAGATCCTGCGCCAGAAGTACGGCTTCGAGGTCGTAAAGCTGCCCTTTAGCAGCATCGTGCCCTACATGGACCAAATCTCCAACGAGGAGGCCCGCCCCATCGCCGAGCAGATCATCCATGGCGCGAACGACGTGAAGGTCAACACCGACTGGTTCATCAACGACATCAAGTATTACCTGGCCGCGAAGAAGATGATGGATGTCTACCAGTGCAATGCCTTCTCCACCGCCTGCCACGAGCTGTGCACCTCCGAGATCCCCCAGAACCGCAAGTTCACCCCCTGCATGTGCCATTCGCTGATGAAGGGCGAGGGCATCCCCAGCGCCTGCGAGGAGGATCTGAACGCCATGATGGCCATGCTGGTGATGCAGTACAGCGCCAACCGGCCCGCGTTCATGGGCAACCCCAACATGGAGACCGACGAGCTTCTGCGGCTGCACCACGCCGTGCCTGCGCTGTGCATGAACGGCTATGGCACAAAGCCCCTGGAATACAGCCTGTGGGCCTTCACCGGCCAGGGCTTCGGCGGCAAGCTGCAGATCGACTTCGCCCAGAACCAAAGCAACTACGTCACCCTGGGCCGCTTCAATCCCGCGGGCGACACCATGTGCGTCAAGGTGGGCGAGGTCATCAAGTCCGAGTTCGACGACGTGTATTGCAGCCCCTATTATTACATCAGGATGGACGACGCCCGGGAGTTCATGCACAATCTGGCGGGCTTCGGCCACCATCAGGTGCTGATCTTCGGCGACCATATGAAGCAGATCAAAAAGATCGCAAAGGTCATGGGCTTCAGGGTATTGGAAGGATGATCTGGCTCAATCAGGCGGCGACCACGTTTCCCAAGCCGCGGTGTGTGCTGGATGCCCACACCGCGGCCCTTTCCGCGCCGCCGGAGGGGCAGTTCAGGAGCAACGCCGCGCGCAATGGGGATGCATTCGACCGTTGCAGGGAAAACCTGGGCAAACTGCTGGGAATATCTGCGGTTGACCACATATACTTCACCTCCGGCGCGACGGACGCGGCCAACGCGCTGATCAGCGGCCTGCCGTTGACGGGAAAGCGGGTGCTGGCCACGCAGACGGAGCACAACAGCGTCCTGCGCCCGCTGATGAACCTGACAGACAGGGTCGGCGGCGTCGATATCGTGCCCTGCGACGCCCTCGGGCGGGTGGATCCCGCCGCCGCGGCGCGCATGCTCTCCGAGCCCGCCGCGGCGCTGTTCGTCAATCATTGCTCCAACGTCACCGGCATGGTCCAGGACATCCCGACCCTCGCGGAGATCGCCCACCGCTGCGGCACGCTGCTGGTGCTGGACGCCTCCCAGAGCGCGGGCTGCCTGCCCGTGGACGCGGACGCCTGGGGCGTGGACGCGCTGATCTTCACCGGCCACAAGGCCCTCTTCGGACCCCAGGGCACCGGCGGATATTATGTCCGCCCCGGCGTTCCCCTCCGCCCCTTCCGCTACGGCGGCACCGGCCGCAACAGCCGCCGGCTAACCTATGAATACGGCGATTATGAATACGAGGTCGGCACGCAAGACGCGCCGGGCATCGCAGCGCTGAACGCGGGCATTGAATATGTATTGGAGCGGGGCGTGAACGCCATCCACGACAATGAGCGCGGGATGATGAAGGCGCTCTTTGAAGGGCTCGCCGCCATCCCAGGCGTCATGCTCTACGGAGATTATGCCCGTTGCCGCGGCCCGCTGATCAGCTTCAACATCCGCGAGTTGACCCCTTCCGACGTCGCCTACATCCTCTCCGGCAGTTACGGCATCACCGTCCGGGCTGGGCTGCACTGTTCCCCGCTGATTCACGACGCCATGGGAACGTCAGAGAATGGCACGGTGCGCGTCAGCGTATCGGACATGAACACGAAAGCGGATATCGAGGCGCTGATCGCCGCCGTCAGGGAGATTTCTGCGAGTGTGGAGGCGGCGACATGAAGATCATCGACAGGATCCCCTCCCGGGAGCGCTGCGCGGAATCCGGCTGGTATGCCTGGGATCTCCTGCTGGAACAGCCGATGGACGACGCCTTCATCCGCGCCCTGCGTCCCTTAGGCAGCTTCGTATACCTGACCATGCTGGCAAAGCCCTTCTTCAAGGTGGAATCGACCTACTGTTTCATCAAGGGGCTCAGGGGCGACGACTTCCTGCGCGTGGCAACCCATGACGACCACCGTGACGAATTGGCCAGGGTCGAAGCGTTCATCAAGGGGCTGTGATATTGTGGAATTAAAACTGATGTGATAACATGGATCCGACGAAAAGCCCGTACAGGCTACGCACGTGTCAAAAGACGAGAGAAAGCAAGGTGCCATAAATGAACCATGATCAAAGCACCAAAGACAGATAATGGCGTGCGCGACATCCCCATGATGAACCAACTCAAAATCATCCTTGAAGGTTTGAAGAAGGACCAGGGCTTCGTCCTCTGTGGACAGAGGAAAGTTGTGGAAGACGCTCCCATGACACAGCAAATGGTCAGGAACATGGACATTCGCGTCAATAAGTTCTTCAAAGAGAATGGGATTGAAGAGAAGTTCAAGTCCCATCGCATGAGGCACACAGTCCTCACGCTCCTGAACAACTCACGCCTTGCAGACGATAAAAGTTTACAGGCATGGGCTGGACATCGTGACGCCGCCTTCACCAGACGACAGTACATGACGCCCCAGGAAGAACAACTTCAAGTCGTGGGGAATGGTTTTTCTGACTACATCGCCTCTCTTTTGTGACACGCAACGACACAGAAAAAAGCCCCAAAACCCTTGCAGCACAGGCGTTTTGAGGCATAGCTTGGAACAGGTTATGTGACATTTTGGTGTGGATTTGACCTCGTTTCATAGAATGTTAAGAACAACACTGCAAGACAAAGATCGTTTTACGTACAAAACGCACAAAAAAATCGTGCATCTCTGTACGAAATGCACGATTTTGAGTGGCTCTGCACCCCAACTTTGATACAAGGGACGATTGCTCAAAGCGGGTGCAGTTAGTGGGTGCAAACCGGGTGCAGCGGATGTGACTTTTGCCGATTGGATTTCCGGGAAAGAATCGCGGGATGCACCCGCACCGGGCGCAACTTCTCCATGCAGAAGTGTCTGTGCACCCGCACCGGGTGCAGATGCACCCGGTTTTAGTTCATTTTGGGAATTACGACGGTGTGTCGTATATCCCAACATTGCTCAAAAGCAAGCATTTGAACCTGTTGAGAACAAACATATAATTGTTTCATATAATCACCCTCCATAATTCGGTCAAGAGCCAATACGGCATAAACAATCTTTTAGCCCCAGTTCTTGTGCTGCTTTAAATTGTGAATAGCCCCCTCTTAGAAGATATCCTTTTGAGGTTCTCACCACCGATAGTGGATGGAGGAAATCACCGTTGGAGTAATACTCGTCAATCCTAATCTGGACTTCTCTTGCATCCATCTCCTCCATGTAAAAACTACTCGGCAACATTATGCTATCAATTGCCAAAAGTGCATCTGTTGATCGAGATACTCCAATAGCCTCTTTAGTCTCATAACAATTACCTGACTGTATGACATTACCATCCGGGCGGCGATCCTGGCCACAGACAGTGTACAGATCGTTTCGCATCGCTATGGCTGTGTAGTCGCTTTTGCGATGCGGAACAAGCCAGAGGCCGTCCGCAATCTTATAGACTCCGCCGACATATTGAATACGCGCTTCATGCTGCTTCAGGATGCCGCTTTGTATGCCGATATAGTGCAAAGCGCCGTCCTTGATGCCGAAGCAGTTTTCACAGGTTCCTTCCCGCACCAGAAAGGGTGCCTTCCGGTTCAACGAGAAAAAAGTATCCATGCCATCCGAGTGGTCGTAGTGGGCGTGGGACAGCACGCCTGTATCGACGCTGTTGAGGTCGATGCCCAGGCGTTCCGCGTTCTGCGCAAACAGATGGCTGGCTCCGGTATCCAACAGGATACTCCTGTCGTCCGCCGTGATCAGTATGCTGAGCCCCCATTCGCCGACCAGCGGCTCCGCAGCCACATTATCGATCAGCACGGTCATTTCTAGTGTGTGAATCATTGCCGTAAGCCTCGCTTATCTGAATGAACGGTTTAGTTTCCACTGCAGTGATGCTCCGCACAGTGGTCGTGTCCGCAGTCACCGCCGTGGTGATGCCCATGATGATCGCAGCGGGCATCAGGGTCGTATTCCAATCGACCCTCCGCCAGCGCCTTCGCCGCTTCGTCCGCGGAACCCTGCACCCCCGCGTACATTTTTATGCCCGCCTCCGCCAGCGCCATCTGCGCACCCCTGCCGATGCCGCCACAGATCAGCGCGTCCACCTGGGCTTCCTTCAAAAAGCCCGCCAGCATCCCGTGACCGCTGCCGTTGGAATCCACGATCTGGGTGTTGACGATGGCTCCATTTTCAACATTATATAGCTTGAACTGCTCCGTGTGGCCGAAGTGCTGAAAGATTTGTCCGTTCTCGTAGGTTATCGCGATTCTCATGGTGTTCTCTCCTTTCAAGGCGATATGCTCCGTTCCCTGGTCCTCCAGCTGATAGCTGCCTCCGCCGATGCGCAGGATTTTGCCGTCCACCAGCGCCTCTGCCAGCTTGGTCCGGGCATTCTCGTAGATGTTGGTGACGGTGGTGCGGGCCACGCCCATGCGCTCGGCACATTGCTCCTGTGTCAGCTTCTCCCGATCCATCAGCCGTATACACTCGTATTCGTCAAGCGTCATTTCAATAACTTCTGCCTGTCCCTCATCCTGCGGCGCAAAGCTCCAGTAATCCGGGTAACAGCGTATGCGTCGGCATCTGGGTGTTCTGGCCATACCGAGTCCCCTTTCCTGACATATGTCAAAAGTATAATAGCACTTTTGTTGGCATATGTCAATTAAAAAGTGCTTTGTGTGATAAAAACCTGAAACTGGCTTTTAATGTTACAATGGGCTTTTCTTTATATCTCTGCCAAACAGTGGATTCCCAATACTCCTTCCGCGCAAGATTATGATTGACTTATGATCCATATTACTGCTATAATGGAATTAGAATAATTCCAAAGGATGAGTTCCGTGACAAAGAACGCTCAACTGATTCTGGATATCATTGCCCATTCGTCTGATCACCTGACCGCCGAGCAGATCCATATGGTGTTGCGGGAGAGCGGGCACAGGATGGCGCTGGCGACGGTCTACAACAACCTGGCCCAGCTGCACAGCGAAGGCCGCGTGCGCAAGGTCTGTGTGGAAGGGTATCCAGACCGATACGACAAGATGACCCGGCACGATCATCTGGTTTGCCGCGTCTGCGGCAAGCTGGCCGATATATGCTTCAAAGACCTGACCGAGCTGCTCCAATCCCAGACCGACGAGGAACTGCTGTCCTACGACCTGCAGGTCAGTTATATCTGTCCCGCTTGCCGCAGGGCGGCACATGGAACCGACACGACCGACCTGTGAAAGGAGGCGTATCCCCCGTGAGATACGTATGCTCGATCTGTGGCTACGTCTATGACGAAGCTCAGAGCCCACCCTGGAACACGCTTTCCGACTACTGGAAGTGTCCCCTGTGCGGCGCGGCCAAGGGGGCTTTTCGGCCCGAAGGCACACAGCAGACCGCACCGATCGCCGCTGTGTCCGCACTCCCCACTGACCTTCGTCCGATGACGACCATGGAGCTGAGCGCGGTGTGCTCCAACCTGGCCCGGGGCTGCGAGAAGCAGTACAAGGCCGACCAGGCTGCCGCGTTTATGCGGCTGGCGGACTGGCTCCGAGGACGGGCGGAGCCCATCGCCAATACGACCTTCGATGCGCTGCTTGACAAGATCGAACAGGATCTGTCCGGCGGCTACCCTGCCGCCAATGCTGTTTCCAGCCGGACCGGGGACCGCGGCGCGCTGCGCAGCCTCGTGTGGAGCGAGAAGGTGACGCGCATGCTCCAGTCGCTGCTCACCCGCTACGCTCGGGAGGGCGAGTCCATGCTGAAGGATACCGGCGTGTGGGTGTGCACCATCTGCGGTTTCGTCTATGTGGGCGATGTACCTCCGGAGCTCTGCCCGGTCTGCAAGGTGCCCAGCCGCAAGCTTGAAAGGATAGGGGGCTGATGTCATGGGCGATAGATATGCTGTGAGAAACATTCGCTTCTGCGAGAAGGACTGCCTGTGCCTGTACGTCTGTCCCACGGGCGCGTCGGACACCGAGAACAGTGTGATCGACGTGGAGAAGTGCATCGGCTGCGGTGCGTGCGCGGAGGCCTGTCCAGCGAAGGCCATCAGCCTGCTGCCGAGGCAATACCCACCCCAGCAGGCGAAGGATGAGTCCGTCGTCGCGGCGCTGCGACAGCTTGTGTCCTCCAAGGCTGAGCAAGAGCAGCAGGCCGCCGGACTTCCCGGGGCGCTGGCGAAGGCCATGGAGAAGTCCAGCCGCATCATGGCGGAGGACCTGTTGCGGGAGGCAGGCTATATGCTGCCCCAGAGCGGCAACGCCCGGGCTCTGCTGACGGAGCTGCTTGAGCAATATGCCGGAGCGCCCGGCTTCCCGGCAGAGGATGCGCGCTTCCTACTGGACAGCATCGAATTCAACGAACCGACCCCAATAAAGGAGGATAACTCCATGGAAATCTGGAAATGCACCGTATGCGGCTACATCCACGAAGGCCCGATGACCGACGATTTCACCTGCCCCCGCTGCAAGCAGCCCGCCTCGAAGTTCGTGAAGATGGAGCCGGAAGTCCCGAAGGAGAATCCCTATGCCGGAACGCAGACCGAGAAGAACCTGGAGACCGCCTTTGCCGGTGAATCCCAGGCCCGCAATAAGTACACCTACTTCGCCTCCCGGGCAAAGAAGGACGGCTTCGAACAGATCGCGGCGCTGTTCCTGAAGACCGCCGACAACGAAAAGGAGCACGCAAAGATGTGGTTCAAGGAGCTGAACGGCATCAGCACCACCGCTGAGAATCTGGCCGCCGCCGCGGACGGCGAGAACTACGAGTGGACGGACATGTATGAAGGCTTCGCCGTCACCGCCGAGGCGGAGGGCTTCCCCGCGCTGGCTGCGAAGTTCCGCATGGTCGCCGCCATCGAGAAGCACCATGAGGAGCGCTATCGCGCGCTGCTGAAGAACGTGGAGATGCAGGAGGTCTTCAAGAAGAGCGAGGTCAAGGTGTGGGAGTGCCGCAACTGCGGACACATCGTGGTTGGTACCCAGGCCCCGGAGGTCTGCCCGGTATGCGCCCATCCCCAGAGCTACTTTGAAGTGAACGTGGAGAATTACTGACGAATCAAAGGAGGAAGAAGCCATGACGTTCTACCGTTGCGAACACTGCGGCAATATCATCGCCCACATCCAGGATTCCGGCGTCCGCTGCCACTGCTGCGGCGAGGAAATGAAGCCCCTCACGCCCAACACCACGGACGCGGCGGGGGAGAAGCACGTGCCCGTCGTGCAGGTGAACGGGCGGACCGTCACCGTCACGGTCGGCTCTGTGGAGCATCCCATGCTGGAAGCGCACTTCATTCAGTGGATCCTTCTCGAGACCCAAGAAGGCCGTCAGCGCAAAGCGCTGAAGCCCGGCGACAGGCCCACGGCAAACTTCGAGCTCACCGAAGGTGATGAAGTGATCGCGGCGTATGAATACTGCAACCTGCACGGGCTGTGGAAATCGGAATAGGCGTATTTTGTACAACCTGTATACTCGGGACGAACCTGATCTGTCAACGATTAGGAATCGTCCCGAGTTTAACTCGTCAACGTTTTAATCGTCCCGAGTACGAAAAAACACACACCATTTATCAAAGATTTAGCTATACTCGGGACGATTTATTCGTTGACGAGTATAGTAATCGTCCCGAGTAGGGTGCATTTTTGCCGGGGGAAAGGGGAATTTGAGGCCGATGGAAGCAAAAATCCGAACTTTCGTGAAGTGAAGCGAGAGGCAGAGAAACGGCGATTTGAACAAAACTTGGCTGATTATTGCATATAATGGGGTTATCGGGCTGAAACAGGGCCATATTTGCATAGTCCAGCTTCTATAATTGCAAAAAAAAGAACGCCAACTTTGTATCAAAGTTAGCGTTCAGAGGTGGCTCTCAACCCCAACTTTGATACAATGGAGGGGATTGAGAGCTTTGTTATGTG
>JAUMVG010000033.1 GCA_030530315.1 Clostridia bacterium
CCGAAGGGATTTGCACCACCATTCCCAATTCTCCATTCTCAATTCTCAATTGGGTTTCAGCCCCACAATTTCCAATTCATCAAAGGACTGAAGCAGTTATACTCCAAAGAGAACCCTGGGCTGACGATTCGGAGGGAAACATGTACATTGAAATTCGGGATTTGAAGAAGAGCTACGGCGAGGGTTCCGGCTATTCCCAGGTGCTGCGGGGGATCAACTGCGAGGTGGAGCGGGGCAAGATCTGCGCCATCCTCGGCCCCAGCGGCTCCGGCAAGTCCACGCTGCTCAACTGCGTCGGCGGCCTGGAGACGGCGGACGGCGGGTCGATCTGCGTGGACGGTGCGGAGCTGGTCGGCATGAAGCCGGAGGCGCTGTCGGAATACCGCCGGGCGAAGCTGGGCTTCGTGTTCCAGTTCTACAACCTGGTGCCCAACCTCACGGTGCGGGAGAACATCCAGGTCTGCGAATACCTGTCTCCAAACCCGCTGTCGGTGGACACGCTGTTGGATGCGCTGGGGCTTGCGGAGCACCAGAACAAGTTTCCCGCGCAGATTTCCGGCGGCCAGCAGCAGCGCTGCGCCATCGCGCGGGCCATCATCAAGAACCCGAGCCTGCTGCTCTGCGACGAGCCGACCGGCGCGCTGGATTCTGCCTCCAGCCGGGACATCCTGGTGCTGCTGGAGCAGATCAACCGGGAGTACGGCACGACGATCCTGCTCGTCACCCACAACACCGCCATCCGGAGGATGGCCCACCAGGTGCTCACCATAAGGGACGGCCGCGTGACCGAGGAGATCCACAATGCCGCGCCGGTGCCCGCCGCCGAGCTGGAGGACCTGTGATATGCAGCGGCTGCTATACAGAAAGATGTGGCGCGAGCTCCGCGCCGCCTGGCTGCGATACCTGGCGCTGGGCCTGGTCATCGCCTTTGCCATGTACCTGATCGTCAGCCTGATCGGCGCGGCGGACACGGTCATAATGGGCACGGCCCGCCACTCGGAGGCAAACGGCATCGAGGACGGCCAGTTCACCACCTTCGTCCCGCTGACGGACGAGCAGATGAAGGCGCTGACCGACTCGGGGATCGCGCTGGAGCGGGAGTTCTTCCTGGACTACGCGCTTGAAAACGGCAGCGTGCTGCGCGTGTTTCGCCTCCGAAGGGAAATCGACCGCGCGGAGCTGGAATCGGGAGCGCTTCCCGGGGAGGATGGCGTCGCCCTTGAAAAGCGGTACTGCGAGGAGAACGACCTTGCCCCGGGCGATGGAATCCACATCGGCGGCATCGCGCTGACGGTCAGCGGGATCTGCACCTCGCCCGACTACGATACGCCCTTCCGGGAGATGGGCGACAGCACCGTGGACAGCGCGAACTTCGGCACGGCGTTCGTCACGGACGCGCTGTATGAGCGGCTGCGGGACACCGGCGACGCGCTCCGGTCGGAGGAGTACCTGTACGCCTATCGGTTGAACGGCGCGCTCACGGACGACGCGCTGCGGGACCGGTTGAAGGCGCTGAGCTTCGATCCCGACAGCGTGGAGGACCCGTGGTTCCGGGAATACTGGCAGCGGAACTACGGAAGGCGCGATGCGCTTCTGGACGCGGCCTCCGAGATGGCCGACGGCACGCGGGAGCTCAGCGACGCGCTGGATGAAATGGGGGACAAGGTTTTCGGGAAGCCCGGGACCATCATGCGGGAGATGCTGCCGACGGAGCTGGTCGATGCCTTCGACGGCGCCCGCGAGGCCGCCGAGGGCGCCGCAGAGCTTCGCGACGCGGTGATCGAGCTTTCGGACCGGTATTTGCGCCCGGACACCGGCAACCTGCGCAGCTTCGTCACCGCGCGGGACAACCCCCGCATCGGCGGCGCGGCGGACGACGTGGTCATCAACAAATACGCCAGCATCGTGGCCGGCGTGATCATCATGGCGATGCTGACCTATGTGATCAGCGTGTTCGTGGTGCACAACATCGAGAGCGAGCAGAGCGTCATCGGCACGCTGTACGCCCTGGGCGTCCGCCGGAGCAAGCTTGTTCGGCACTACCTGCTGTTGCCGGTGATGGTCACGCTGCTGGCGGGGATCGCCGGGACCGCGCTGGGCTACAGCGCCCTGGGCGTGCCGACGCAGACTGCGGATACTTACGCCTATTTCTCTGTGCCGTCCCTGACCACGGTGGTCGAGCTGCCCGTGATCCTGTACGGCGCGGTGATGCCGCCGCTGATCGCCGCGCTGGTCAACCTGCTGTTCATCCGGCGCAGGCTCTCCGCTCCGGCGCTGCAGCTGATCCGGAAGGAGACGAAGTACGCGGAGGTCCGCAAGCTGGACCTCGGGCGCATGGGGTACGTGCGCCGCTTCCAGATCCGCCAGCTCGTCCGGGAGAGCCGGAGCGCCGTGGGCGTCGTGCTGGCCATCTTCATCTGCTTTTTGCTGATGATGATCGGCATCAACGCCTGGGTGCTCTGCGATCACGTGGGCAAGGACAATGTGATGGACACCCGGTATTCCCACATGTACCTCTACAAGTACCCGGAGGAGGGCGTGCCGGAGGGCGGCCACGAGGCCGTCGCACTCTCCATGAAGAAGGAGGTCCTTGGCTACAACATGGACGTCACGGTGCTGGGGCTGACGAAGGACAACCCCTTCTTCGACGCCGCGCCGCCCGACAGCATGCGCCGCGTGCAGATCAGCTCCGCCATGGCGCAGAAGTACGGCCTGAAGGCCGGGGATGCCTTTACCGTTGAGGACGAGCAGAACGACCGCGCCTACGCCTTCACGGTGGACGGAGTGGTGCGCTACAGTCCCGCGTTCTACGTCTTTATGGATTTGGACAGCCTGCGGGAGCTGTTCGGCCTGCCGGAGGACTACTACAACGTGGTCTTCTCCGACGGGGACCTGAGGGTCGATCCCGGGCGGCTCTACAGCGTGAGCACCCGGGAAGATGTGGAGAAGGCGGCCGATATCTTCGTGGAGCTCATGTGGTCCATGGTGATCACCATGCTCGTGGTCTCCGCGGTCATCATGGCGCTGGTCATGTATTTGATGATGAAGGTGATGATCGACCACGCCGCCGGGAGCATTGCGCTGTTCAAGCTGTTCGGCTATCGCAAGCGCGAGCTGAGCGCCCTGTTCCTGAACGGGAACACGCTGTTGATCGCACTGGGCGTGCTCGTGTCGATCCCGCTGTCCAAGCGCATCATGGACGCCATGTACCCCTACCTGGTGTCAAACGTGCCCTGCGCCATCGACCTGCGCTTCGAGCCGTGGATCTACGCCGCGCTGTTTGCGGGCTGCATGCTGATCTACGCGCTGATCCACACCTTCCTGGCGCGCAGGATCCGCCGCATCGAGCCGAACGAGGTCCTGAAGAACAGGGAGTGACGCCTCCCGGAGCTTCGGTGTGTCAGGCGTACCCGAAGCATTTGAGAAAGCGCAAAGGTGGGATGATGGATGACTTTGATGCTGTCCCTCTCAGGCTGTGTCCTGCTGTTCCTGGGCATCTGGGGCGTGACGGTCACGATGCCCACCGGGCTTCTGGCGAAGAACTTCCCGGAGGATGTGCAGGAGAGGCTCAGGCCCAGGCTTGACAGCCTGCCGATGACGCCGAAGCGGGCGCTGGGCTGGGTCATACTCGCGCTGTTTGCGGCGGGGTATCTGGCGCTGTTCATCATCGGCGGCATTGACGGCTTGAAGCGAGGCTTCACCTTTGGACAGTTCTTCCTGCGGTTCTTCACCATCGGCGCGGTCATCAAGGCCTTTGACATCCTCGCCCTGGACTGGTTCCTGCTGACGAAGACCCGCTTCTTCCAGCGCTATTTCCCGGAAACGGAGGGCTGCGCGGGCTGGCAGGATTTTGGCTACAACCGCAAACAGCAGGCGCGGCAGTGCGTGATGATCGTCCTGGGCAGCGCTGTCACCGCGTGGGTATTCACAATGCTTTAGGAGGGCGAAGCCGTGAACTGGCCGAGGATCATACTGGACGGGCTGTCCATGTCGCTGCTGTTCAACGCCGTGGTGGGGGTGGGCTTTCTGCTCTGGCCCCAGGCCTACAGCACCATGTTCCCGAAGGAGATCCGGCAGGCCGCCGCGCCTTACGTGGACAGGCGGGAAGTGCGAAAGATGAAGCTGCTGCTCTATCCGCTGTATCTGGCGCTGGTCGTATATTGGGCCGTCAGCGCCCGCTGCGCCGGGACGACCGGCTTCCGGAGCCTGTTCTGGACGGGCTACGCGGAGATGACGCTTGTCAGCCTCAGCGACTTCATCATCCTGGACTGCTGGCTGCCGGGGAAGGTCCGGCACATGATCAGGGGCGCGGAGCGCTGCAAGGCCTGGGAACGCAAGGTATGGCTAAAAACGCTGGCGATCCCGGAGCACGGCCTGGGCTGGACCCTGCTGGCCTGCCCGATGGCCGGGCTGATCGTGGCGGGGCTTGGCACGCTGATCCCGTGACGAAGCAGTCTATTACATATCCCAATGGAGGTTTTCATATGGAAGCATCGAAGAAGAAATCCCCGTCGCCCATCGCCTGGGCGCTTCATCAGGCGGGGCCGCACCGGGGGCAGTTTGCGCTGAGCGTGATCCTCGCCGTGCTGGGCGTGGCGTTTTCCGTCGCGCCGTACTTCGCGGTGGTGGGCATCGTGAAGGGCCTGATGGCGGGGGAGAGGAACCTGCCGTATTACCTGACGCAGGCCGGGCTCATCGCATTGCTGTGGCTGGGCCGGGTGCTGTGCCACGCCTTCTCCACGGCCACCAGCCACCGGGCGACCTTTGCCGTGCTGGGCGAGATCCGCAAGCGCTGCACCGAAAAGCTGACCCGCATGCCCCTGGGCGCGGTGCTGGCGCAGTCCAGCGGCGCGCTCAAGAACACGCTGATCGAGCGCATCGATTCCATCGAGACCACGCTGGCCCACATCGTGCCGGAGTTCACGGCGAACCTGCTGATCCCCGTGATCATCACCGTGTACATTTTCACCATCGACTGGCGCATGGGGCTTGCCTCTCTCGCCACCGTGCCGCTGGGCATGTTCTTCTATATCTGGATGATGGCCACCAGCGCGGGCTTCTACCAGGCCACCATCGACAACACCAAGGCGCTGAACAACACCGCCGTGGAGTACATCAACGGCATACAGGTCATCAAGGTGTTCGGCAAGACCAAATCCAGCTACGAGCGCTTCGTGAAGGACGCCCACGCGGCGGCGGGCGCGTTCATCGGCTGGATGCGGGCGTCCATCATCCCGTTCACCTTCGCCATGGTGGTCATGCCGGCCACGATGGTGTCCGTGCTGCCCATCGGCGGGCTGCTGGTGAGGGGCGGCACGCTGTCCGGGCAGGATTTCGTCACGGTCATCATACTCTCCGTGGGCCTCATCACGCCGCTGATCACCCTTATGAGCTACTCCGATGACATCCGCACCATGGGCACCATCTTCGGCGAGGTGCAGGCCATACTGGACGCGCCGGAGCAGGAAAGACCTTCTACAGATGAAGCGCCTTCGGGTAATAATCTTACACTGAACAATGTGCGTTTCTCCTATGCCGATAAAGAGATCCTGCACGGCGTCAGCATGGAGGTGCCCGAGGGCAGCTTCGTGGCGCTGGTGGGCCCCAGCGGCAGCGGCAAGAGCACCATCGCGAGGCTGATCGCTTCCCTGTGGGATGTGAACAGCGGCAGCATCACCCTCGGCGGAAAGGACATCCGCGAAATACCGCAGGAGGCCTACGCCGACCGGGTGGCCTTCGTCAGCCAGGACAACTACCTGTTCAACATGACCGTGCGGGAGAACATCCGCCTGGGCCGCCCCGGCGCGACGGACGCCGAAGTCGAACAGGCCGCCAGGGACAGCGGCTGCCACGAGTTCATCATGGGCCTTGAGAGGGGCTATGACACTCTCGTCGGCTCCTCCGGCGGGCACCTGTCCGGCGGCGAGCGCCAGCGCATCTCCATCGCCCGGGCCATGCTCAAGGCCGCGCCCATCGTGATCCTGGACGAGGCCACCGCCTACACCGACCCGGAGAACGAGGCGGTCATCCAGCGGTCGGTGTCGAAGCTGACCGCGGGCAAGACGCTGATCGTCATCGCCCACCGTTTGAGCACCGTCACCGACGCGGATAGGATCTACGTCGTGAACAACGGAAACATCGAGGACAGCGGCACCCACGAGGAGCTGCTCTCTCGCCATGGTTTATACGAGAAAATGTGGCATGCTCACATGGAGGTGAAGGACAATGGTTAAGGTCATTCGGCGCTTTTTCGATTTCTGCGGCGAGACCAACCGCAAAAAGTTCGTAACCTCCGTCTGGCTGGGCGTGCTGATCGCGCTGTTCGAAGCCTTCAAAATTCCCGCCATCGCCGTGATGATGCGGGCGCTGCTGCCGGTGGAGCTGGGCGGCAACGGGGGGATAACGACGGGCGACATCCTGATGAGCCTGGGCATCATGCTGCTGAGCATCCTGGGATCAGGGCTTGCCAAGGCCAAGGCCACGATGCTTCAAACGGAGGCGGGCTACGACACCTGCGCCATGAAGCGCATCGAGATCGCCGAGCACATGCGCTACCTGCCCATGGGCTACTTCAACGAGAACAGTCTGGGCCAGATCACCTCCGTGACCACCAACGTGATGGAGAGCCTGGAGAACGTCGCCACCCGCGTGGTGATGATGGTGGCTCAGGGCCTCTTGACGACGCTTTTGATCATCGTCATGCTGGCGCTGTTCGACTGGCGCGTGGCGCTGGTGCTGCTGGCGGGCTTCGGCCTGTTCCTGCTGATGAACGGGAACCTGCAAACCGCCGCAGGCAAGCTGGCGGGCACGAAGATCGCCGCCGACGAGAAGCTGGTGGAGAAGGTGCTGGAGTACCTGCAGGGCATGGCGGAGGTCAAGGCGTATCACCTGACGGGGCAGAAGTCCGGCGAGCTGAACGCCGCCATCGCCGAGAACGTGAAGATCAACACCGACATGGAGATGACGCTGATCCCCCGCATGACGGCCCAGACGCTTATCGCCAAGCTGACCGGCGTGGCCATGACGGCGCTGTCCTGCGCGCTGTTCGTGGCGGGCAGGATGGACGCGCTGACGGCGATCCTCATGGTCATATCCTCCTTCATCGTCTACGCGAGCCTTGAGACCGCGGGCAACTATTCGGCGCTGCTGCGGGTGGTGGACATGAGCGTGGATCGGGCCCAGGAGATCCTGGACGCGCCGCAGATGGACATCTCCGGGGCGGAGATCGCGCCTGAGAGCAGGGACATCGCGGCGAAGGATGTCATATTCTCGTATGACAAGAAGAAGGTCATCGACGGCATCTCCCTGAACATCCCCGAGCGCACCACCACCGCCATCGTCGGTCCTTCCGGCGGCGGCAAGACCACGCTGGTGAACCTGCTGGCCCGGTTCTGGGACGCGGACGCCGGCTCCATTCAGCTGGGCGGGCGCGACGTGCGGGACTACGACATGGACAGTCTGATGCAGAACTTCTCCTTCGTGTTCCAGAACGTCTACCTGTTCCGCGACACCATCGCCAACAACATTCGCTTCGGCACGCCCGACGCGCCCATGGAGGACGTGATCGCCGCGGCGAAGAAGGCCTGCTGCCACGACTTCATCATGGCGCTGCCCGACGGCTACGACACCGTGGTCGGTGAGGGCGGCGCGAACCTGTCCGGCGGCGAGCGCCAACGCATCTCCATCGCCCGTGCCATGATGAAGGACGCGCCGGTGATCTTCCTGGACGAGGCCACCGCCAACGTGGACCCGGAGAACGAGAACGAGCTGACGAAGGCCATCGAGGCGCTGACACGGGAAAAAACAGTTATCATGATCGCCCACCGGCTGAAGACCGTGGAGCACGCCGACCAGATCCTCGTGGTCGACCACGGCAAGATCGTCCAGCGGGGCCCCCACGAACAGCTTATGGCCGAGGAGGGCATCTACAGGACCTTCGTCGGCGAGCGCCGCGAGGCTGCCAGCTGGAAGGTAAAGGTGTGATATGATCGTTCAAAGAACCTCCGTGTTCCCGGCGGGCAGGGACGCGGTCTTTCAAAAGCTCGGGCAGCTGCGCACGCTGCAAACCATTGCCGCGCCGTATGCCAGCTTTGAACCAGTGGGGGATGGCGCGTCAACCTGGGAGGTCGGCGGCACGTCCGCCTATCGCTTTCGGCTGTTCGGCTGCATCCCATTTGGCACGCACACGATCCACATCATCCGGTTCGATCCGGACGGCATCAGCAGCCGGGAGGGAAACGAACACGTCCCCGTGTGGAACCACGATATCCGGCTGCGGCCGTTGGATGACGGCCGCACGGAATACACCGACCGCGTGGAGATTCACGCCGGCTGGAAGACGCCCTTCGTGTGGCTGTGGGCAAAGGCGTTTTACGCGCATCGCCAGAGAAAATGGATCGGGCTTCTCCGGCAGGAAAGGCGGCGGCGGAGTTCATGAGGTGGAGCATGAAGCGTAACAGGATGAAAATTGCGTAGATTTGCGGGTTGCTGGGCTGCCTTTGCTTTGGCGGCGGGGACTGGCTGATGCTGTACGGCAGCCCCGCCCATCAGGGGACGCTGTCCTGGCTGACGGAGGGCGTCGCCGCCATGCCGGGGTGGCGATTCAACCTGGCGATGGCTCTGGCCTTTCCGGGGATCATCCTCTACGGGATCGCGCTGTTTGCGGTGCAGGGCTATGTTCTTGAAGAGCGGGGGAGAAGGGTCTATCACTGGCTGAATGCCTTCGGTCTGACCCCGTGGATCGCGCTGCACCTGTTCTACATCATGATTTTGACGCTGTATGCCTGGCTGAACCAGAACGGCTTTGCCGGCGAAGCGACGGCGATCTGCGAGGGGCTGTATGCGCCGCTCGCGTGGCTGGTTCCCGTCAGCGAAGGGCTGATGCTGCCGGTGTTCGTCTGGTGGTTCTGGCTGCAAATCCGCGGCAAGACGGCTTTTCCGAGGTGGATGGCCTTTACGAATGTGCTGATCGTCTTTGGCGTGCTGAAGGGCGTCTCCCTGCTGCTACCGGTGAGCGCGTTTCGCCTGGGCTTCACCAATGGACTGATGAGCGAGAGCATGATCGTGTGGTTTGCGATCATGCTGGCGAAAGACACGGGCGGATATTGACGGGCCTGTTGATACCAAACCCCATGTCGGCGTGCCGACATGGGGTTTGGTATCAGTCCCCTATGCGCTGCTTCGACATGAACCCATTTAGTTGTCATATGCTTTGCTGAAATCAAGGCTAACTGCGCACTTCCCCAAGAGACAAATGTGTAATTCGGGAAAACCTATTGACAGTCGCCGATAGTTAGTGTATTATAACTATAGATTAGTTACAACTAACACATTGCGAGGATATGTCATGCTGGAACGTGCGATCATTGATCATGCTTCGCCCACGCTGGCGCGGTTGAAGCTGGGCAACCTTTTCAACCATACCATGGAGAGCGGCTTTCCCACGGAATATGCCAGGCTGCGCCGGCAGCTCATGGACAAGGGCGTGACGATGACGATCCTGAAGGTTGCGCACGGCAAGGCGCTGATCTACATCTATAGAGCCAGGGAACTGGAGAAGGCGCTCATGAGCGATGGCGTGCGGCGGCTGCTTCGCGCCTGCGGCTATGATTCCTTCGATGTCAACGGAGCGCTGGATACACTGAAAGCCCGCCTGAACGGCATCGACGCCTTTCCCCATGAGATCGGCGTGTTCCTGGGCTATCCGCTGGAGGATGTCGTGGGTTTCATTGAAAACGGCGGCAGGAACTGCCTGTCCTGCGGCTGCTGGAAGGTGTATTCCAACGAATGCGAGGCGCTCAAGGCATTTGAACGCTATGAAAAGTGCAAAGCAGTCTATCAGAGGCTGTTTGCGTCGGGCTGCCCGCTGACCCGCTTGACGGTGGCGGCCAGGTCGGCATCATAATACTCTTCTCACTCTAAACCGCAGCATCTTTGGGCGTCTTTTCCGCTCTGGCTTAGCGAAGCTTCGGTCAACGATGCTATAGCATCGCCTCCCTCCGCTCCGCGTTGTCAGATCAAAAAATCCATCCAAAATCTTGTTGTATTTTAGAATGAGAATAGCATAAAAAAGGAGAGAATGAAAAATGAGCAAGGTTGCAGTTGTTTTCTACAGCGGTTCCGGCAACACCGAGGCCATGGCGGACGTGATCGTGAACGCTCTGGGCGCGGACAAGATCGAGGCGGAGGCCTTCGGCGCGGCGAAGGTCGCGGACTACGACGCCATCGCCTTCGGCTGCCCGGCCATGGGCGACGAGGTGTTGGAGGAGACCATCTTCCAGCCCATGTGGGACGACGTGAAGACCGGCCTGGCGGGCAAGAAGGTGGCGCTGTTCGGCTCCTACGGCTGGGGCGACGGCCAGTGGATGCGCGACTGGGAAGCGGACGCCGCAAACAGCGGCGTGACCCTGGCCTGCGAGAGCGTGATCTGCAACGAGGCGCCCGACGACGAAGACAACGCTGCGCTGGAGGCGCTGGCGAAGGCCATCGGCTGATCGCTTCAAAGATGCCGACTGCCCTGTAGCGGGTGGTCGGCGTTTCCAACCCGGAGCAAGATAACTTGGGATTTAATTAATTGAGACTTGAGAATTGGGAATTGAGAATTTATGTTGAAATCCTTACGGATTTCTCTGATTAAATGGTGGCAAATCATCGTAGAATCACAAATTATGGGGCGTAATCAAAACAAATCCCGAAGGGATTTGCACCACCATTCCCAATTCTCCATTCTCAATTCTCAATTGGGCGTCAGCCCGACAAATTCCAAGTTATCAAACCTCCCAACCGAAAAAAAGGAGATGCATACCATGAAAAAGCTGTTGAGCCTCCTGCTGGCGCTGTGCCTGTGCGCCGCGCTGATGGTCCCGGCGATGGCCGAGGCCGAGGGCGCATACGTCCTGATGAACATTCCCTACGTGGATTTCTACGCGGCTGAATCCGATGTCGCCGTGGACGCCGTGGCCTCCGCGACGCTGATGAAGCCCCGCGCCGGCGCGCTGGTGGGCGGCTCCTATCATGTGGATCCCGAGGGCAGCGACATTTCCGGCGTCATCTTCCCGGTTTATGTGGAGGATGTCTCTGTGCTGGCGAACCTGGGCGGCGTTGAAATCACCGACGACAGCAGCGTGGAGATCACCGTGACCCTGAGGGGCGAGGAGCAGACCGCGACCTACGCGGGCAGGGACGCCCTGTTCGAGGCCCCGAGCTATTCCTGGTATCTGCTCGACGAGCAGCCCGCGCTGTACAAGACGCTGACGATGGGCGATGCGCCCGCCTTCAGCGCCGTCGAAGGAGAAGCCAAGGCCCTCGAGGCCGGCGCGGCGATCGTCTACGACAGGCACGCGGACATCGTCATCAAGGTGGACGGCCTGGACGAGGCGCTGGGCGAGGAAACCCCGGTCAGCGGCATCGTGCTGACGGCCGACGACGGCACCCGCGTGGGACTTGCGCACCTTGCGAACTTCTGGCGCCGCGCCCAGATTGGCATGCAGCTGGATGATCCGACCTACGCCGCGCTGAAGGGCAAGCGCATCGATAAGATCGAGTACATCACCACGGGCGGCCTCTATGAGATCGATGTGGACATCCCCGTCATCGAGGACGAGCGGCTGATCGCCCTCGCGGGCACCTACATCGAGCTGTTCCCCGAGTTCGCCCGGGAGGATTTGAAGGACTACTGGATGGAGTGCATCAAGGCCTGGAACGTTGATGACGAGACCGCCGAGGGCTACTACCAGATGCTGACCCAGATGTTCGTGGGCAGGCTGTACGGCCAGGAGGCGATCGACGCCTACGGCGAGAACCCGGAGGGCATGCTGTTTGACTGCTTCTTCGAGAACGGCATCGCGAAGCTGACTGTGGCGGGCGACGTGATCTCCGGCGTGGACGCGGAGGGGAACGAGCTGTTCAGCCATGCCTACAGCTATGTCGAGGACGACACCGTGACCTACTTCGGTCAGGAGATGCCCGCGGAAATGCACGTGTACAAGACCGAGGACGCGGACGCCGGCATCTTCACCTACTTTGCGTTCAGCGACGACACCACCGGCGAGACCCAGCACGTTGAGTTCCGCTACGGAGAGGCGCTGGATAACATCGCCAGCTATACCGAGGGCGACTATGCCTATTGGCTGCCCGCCGGCATCGTGGACGGATACAAGGACAGCCTGATCCAGGATTGCATCAAGCTGTTCGTGGATGAGAACGTGGGCGAGGACCAGGGCGAAGCGGCGGAAGCCGAGCCGGAAGCGGCGGAGGATGTGATCGAAATCAGCACCGCCGAGGAGCTGGCTGCCATCAACGACAACCTGTCCGGAAACTATGTGCTGACCGCCGACATCGACCTGGCGGGCGTGGAATGGACGCCCATCGGCGCCTACGCGCCCTCCGGCGAGAGCGAGGAGGAGCAGGAGATCCCCGCCGCCGAGACCGCCTTCACCGGCACCTTCGACGGCCAGGGACACACCATTTCCAATCTCGTCATCAATCAGCCTGAGGCGTGGGCGCAGGGTTTGTTCGGCTGCGTCGCCAACACGCGGGTGGGCAACTTCACGCTGGAGAACGCCACCGTGGACGCTCAGCTGATGGGCGCGGACGTGGTGGGCTACGCCTATTGCTCCGAGATCCACGACGTGTGGCTGTGGGGCGGCAAGGTCACGGCCCACGCGGGTGAGATGAGCGGTGAGGGCATGTACGGCGGCATCGTCGGCGCGGGCATGGGCTCCACCGTGCGGGATTGCTCCGCCGAAGCGGAGATCGTGCTTCCGGACAATACCGCCAACGGCGGCATCGTGGGCGGCGGCCTGGAGATGACCAGCGTGATCGGCTGCATGGGCATGGGCAGCATCACCGCCGGGAACAACTGCTATGGCCTGGGCGGCGTGTCCGGCTGCGGCTTCGCAGCGGAGCAGTTCACAGACTGCACCGCGGAGGACGTGACCATCACCGCAGGCGACAACTGCTTCTGGATCGGTGGCGTCACCGGCTATGCCGGCGGCTACGCGGACGAGCAGTACGGCATGCCCGTGACCGTGTTCACGAACTGCGTTGCCAGGAACGTGGCCGTCAACGCAGGCGCAAATGCCGAAGGCATCGGCGACATCGTCGGTGCGGGCTTCTACAACGAACAGGTGGCCCAGGCCATGGGCGCGCCCTTCGACCAGCCGACCCAGTTTGAACTGGTGGATTGCGTGACGGAAGCGGCGGAGGATGAACCTGCCGCCTGATCGATCCAATCAAAATGGGAGCCCGCTGAAGGACGGGCTCCCAGGACCGCCGGAAAGGCCAGCAAACGCAAGAATCTCCGTTGATCAAGAAGGATCAGCGGAGATTTTGTTCTTCACGGAAACTTGGGGGATGGGAACACCTCATCCGCCCCTATGGGCCACCTGATGGGGGGCCTAACGGCCCGGCCTTGCTTATGCTCATCCCTGACAAAAAGAAGACATTTCAGCGGTTCTTTTCCGCGATGGCGGCGTTGAAGTCCCTTGGCTTTTACGCACCGCCGCTATTACGCCCTGCGGAAGCGGCGGCAGCGCCGCGTGAATCCTTCGGATTCAAGGCGACAATCCCGTTGGGATTGTCGGTCGGCCTGCGGCCGACTGCCGACGTCACAATCCTATGGATTGGGACGCGGCACCCTGCGCGGGCTGGTCGCGCCTGCCTCTGGCAGTGGCGTGACTGCTATGCGCCAGCAAGCCTGCGGGGCTTTGCCTTCCCAACGCAAAAAAGCCCTCGCTGATTCAGTCTCATTTTAATCAGGGCTTAGTATAACCGGCATCCCCTGCCTGAAAGGGCGTAGTGTAGCCGGGCCTGCATGTCGGGTTCGCGTGGCCCGCTTCGGGTTTGCCCGGGCTATTGGGCTTTGTTGCACGAAAGCGGCGACTGAGCTTTGCAAAAGGCTTGACAAAGCGGCGCCGGAGGGGTTAAATAAGATTGTAGGGCGGCGGCGCGGCCATGCGGCTGCCGCCGCGCCGGGAGCTGCGCCCACCTGGTTTCTGAGAGGCGGCACGCTGGAACCGCGAATAGCCCTGATCGGCGGGACTGCCTCAAAACATACAGCCTTGCATCATGCAATCGCAGGGATGGCGGAGATGCCGCACGCGGGCGCCGATTATGGCGCCCAACAGTGTTTTTTGAAGCATCACCCGACGATCCCCGCAATGCGCTGTTTTGAGACGGTCCCGTTTCCGCAGAGGGAGACGATGAACGCAAGGGCTTCATTTCCAGCATCTGCGGCGTGGGACGCGGGACCAAATCATCTTCAGGTGTAAGGAGGAATGCTGAGCGTGTACACCCTGAATAAGCTGTTGATCTCGGAAATCACCGTGGAGCACATGCGCGAACCTCTGGGCATCGATTGTGCCGCGCCGCGCTTTGCCTGGAAGCTGCTGAGCGACGTGCCCGGGACGCGACAGGCTTCCTATCGGCTCATGCTGTGGGCCGATGGAGCGGAAGCCGCCGATACCGGCATCGTGGAAAGCGATCAGAGCATTGAGGTCACGGTGCCAGGCTTCACTCCGAAGGCCATGACGCGGTATCTCGTCCAGGTGACGGCGATCGACAACCACGGCTGCGAGGCGTCCCTGGAGAGCCGTTTTGAAACGGGACGCATGGGCGTGCCCTTCGCCGGCGGCTGGGTGGAGCCCGAGCAGGAGCCCACGCCCTCGACGATGGAGGGCGAGCGGTCCGGCGACACCATTGCGTCCGTGCCTGTGGATGCCGACGGCAACCGCACCTTCGAGGAGTTCCGCCCCGCCCAGTACGTGCGCATCCCCTTTGTGTCGGACAAGCCCGTGCGCCGCGCGCGGGTATATGCCACCGCCCACGGCCTGTATCGGCTGGAGGTCAACGGCGCCTGCCCGGACGAACGCTGGCTGGCCCCGGAAAACACCGCCTACAACCGGATTTTGAACTACCAGACCTACGACGTCACCGCCCTGGTGAAGCCGGGGGAAAATGCCATCCTCGTCACCCTGGCGGACGGCTGGTGGGTTGGCCGCGTGGGCACCACGGGCGACTGCTGCCAGTACGGCGACAAGACCGCGCTGCTCCTGAACGCCGAGATCGAATACATGGACGGCACCCGGCAGACCGTCACCGGAGAGGACGGCGTGTCCGCCACGGGCCCCATCGTCTACGCCGACCTGTTCGTGGGTGAAAAGTTCGACGCCCGCAAGGACTTCGACGCGTGGAAGCCGGTCAAACGGGTGGATTATCCCATGGACAGCCGCGGCGCCGCGACAAAATCTTCGATGTCGTCGGCGATTTCCGGCGAAGCCGGAAATTCGCAATCCCTTCAGGGTTGCGCCCTGGTCGGCCAGCGGATGCCGCCGGTGCGGCCCGTGAAGATCTTTGAGCCTGTGGCCGTGTTCACCGCGCCCAACGGAGATACCCTCATCGACGCTGGTCAGATCGTCGCGGGCGTGACGGAGCTGTCCGTCACCTGCGAGGCGGGGCGTGAGATCAAGCTGGAGCATTTCGAGGTGCTGGACAGGGACGGCAACTACTTTAACAGCATCCTGAACACCAACAAGGAGCAGACCGACGTCTACATCACCCGGGACGGCGCGCAGACCTGGCATCCGTGCTTTACCTATCACGGCTTCCGCTACGTGCGCGTCACCGGCTGGCCGGGTGAGGCCCATCCCTCTGACTTCAGGATCATCGCGCTGGCCAGCGAGATGGACGACATCGGCCGCATGACCACCTCCGACCCCGGGCTGAACCAGCTGCTCAGCAATATCCGCTGGAGCCAGCTGGCCAACACCATCTCCATTCCCACCGACTGCCCCCAGCGGGAGAAGGCGGGCTGGACGGGCGACATCATGGCCTTCGCGCCCACGCTGTGCTTCAACAGGAACGCCGACGCCTTCCTGTCCTCCTGGCTGGACAACCTGCGCGCCGAGCAGCTTCCCGATGGCGCGGTGCCGATGATCGTGCCCTATCTCAAGGCCTACGCCACCTTCCTGAGGGGCAACCTGGGCACCGATACCAGCTGCGGCTGGGGCGACGCGGTCATCATCGTGCCCTACGCGCTGTACAGGGCCTACGGCGACGCGCGGGTGCTCGAGGAGAACTATTCCGCCATGACCCGCTGGATGGATTACATCGATTCCCGCGCGAAGAACTGCCATCCCGAGGGGTACGACGCCTGGGACGACGCCCGCAGGGCCCGCAGCCGGTTCCTGTGGAACACCGATTTCCACTTTGGCGACTGGCTGATCCCCTCCATCGTGCTGGGCAACCCGGACGCCATGGCCATGAACCAGACCGCCTATGCCACCATGGGCGTCGTTGCCCCGGCGTACTATGCCTTCAGCGCGAAGAGCATGGCGGAGATCGCGGCGATCCTCGGCAGGAGCGAAGAAGCGAAGCGCTACGCCGATCTGTATGAAGCGATCCGGGAGGCGTTCATCGCCGAATACGTTCACGACGACGGCACCATGGACGCCGATTTCCAGGGCATTTACGTCATCGCGCTGCAGATGGGCCTGGTGCCCGACGCGGTGCGCCCGAAGATGGTCGGGCACCTGGTCGACCTGATAGAGCGCAACGGAGACCGGCTGGACACCGGCTTTTTGAGCGTGCCGTTCCTGATGGACGTGCTGACAGACAACGGGCGTGAGGACGTGGCGTGGAAGATCCTGTTCCAGACGGACTGCCCCAGCTGGCTGTACGAGGTGGAAAAGGGCGGCACGACGATGTGGGAGAGCTGGGGCGCGATTGCCGAGGACGGCACCGTCAGCACCTACAGCTATAACCATTACGCCTTTGGCTGCGTGGAGGACTGGATGGTCAGGCACATCGGCGGCCTGCAGATCATCGAGCCGGGGTACAAGAAGTTCAGGGTGAAGCCCTCCTTCACCTCTGGCCTGACCTCCGCCTCTGTCAGCGAGGACACGCCCTACGGCGTGGCTTCGGTGGAATGGAGGATCGTCGGTGACGCCGTGTGCGTGCATGTGGAGGTGCCCGTCAATGCGGAGGCGGTCATCGAGCTTCCCGATAGGGAGGCGGTCACTGTGGGCAGCGGCAGCCATGACTGGCTGGTTCCCCGGGCGTGAATGGGGCTTTGCACGGCACGCCTGTCAATGGTTTCCCTGCTTATGCCGGACTGGAACGAAACCAGATGCGGATGCGAGAAAGGAATGCGGATGTGAAAAGATTGATTGTGGCGGCGCTCATGCTTGTGCTGATCCTGTCCTGCGCCGGCGGCGCGGCACGCGCCGGGGAGATGACGACCTTGACCTTCCAGATCGATTCCGATATGTCCCTGGACGGCTTCAAGGCCGTGGCGGCGCTGGCGGAGGAAAAGCTGGGCATTCGCATCGAGTATGAAATGCGCGTCGGAGGCACGGAGGGCGACAACATCGTCAAGACGCGGCTCGCGTCCGGAGACATGGCGGATATCTGCGGCTACAACCCGGGTTCCCTCCTCAACGCGCTTCACCCGGAGGATTACTTTGCCGACCTGAGCGGCTACGGGTGGACGGAGCGATTGACGGAGGAATACAGGACATGCGCCACCTCGGGCGATTGCCTCTTCGGAATCCCGATGACCTCCATGCAGGTGGGCGCCGTGGTCTACTCCCGGCCGCTGTACGAGAAGTACCGGTTGGAAATACCCCGGACCTGGGATGAATTCGTCTCCAACTGCAACGTATTGAAGCAGGCCGGGGAGATCCCGGTGATCGGCGCCTTTGCCGATACCTGGACCAGCCAGGTGCTGTTTCTGGGCGACTACTTCAATTTGCTCTCCGGGGCGCCCGATTTCGCCCGGAGGTTTGAAGCCGGCACCGCGAAGTATGCGGATACGCCCAGTGCGCTGCGGTCCTTTGAAAAGTATTCCGACCTGATCGGCCTGTACAACGAGGACTACCTTGCGACCACCTACGACGACGCCGTGGACATGCTGGCGGAGGGCCGGGGAGGACACTGGTTCATATTGAGCCAATGCCTGTCCAACGTGTATTCCCTGTACGGCAAGGAGGCGGTGGACAGCCTGGGCCTCTTCGGCATCCCCGCGGACGCGGGCGAAACCGGGCTTGTGGTCTGGATGCCCACGTCGATGTACGCCAACAAAAACAGCGAGAACCTGGACGCCGTGCTCAAATTCTTCGAGTTCTATCTCACGGACGAGGCATTGGACGCCTTCGTGGGCGCGCAGCTGCCGGACGGGCCGTTCTGCGTCGAGGGCTACGAACCTCCCAAGGCGGCGTACAGGGCGGTCGCCGAGGACATGCAGGCCTACTTTGACGCCGGCCTGACCCATATGGCGATGGAGTTTGAGACCGCCGTGAAGGGCGCAAACTGCATGGGCATTTGCGTGGAGGTTGCATCGGGGCAGATCAACGCTTACGAAGCGGCCCGGATGTATGACGATGACTGCTTGAAACAGGCGATCCAGCTCGGACTGGATTGGAGGTAGTCCAGCCGGAAGGGATGGAGGGGAGCCATGCGCTATCGAAACAAGATGATCCTGCTGTACACGGCCTTTGTACTGGTCTTATCCCTGGCCATCGGCGTGACCTATTACGAATACAACAGTGCGCGCCTGCGGGAACGGGAGCAGCAGTCCCTGGACTTTCATGCCCGGGAAGTCATGCAGCACTTCGACGCCTCCGTCGAAATGCTGGACTACGCCATCAAGACGCAGGTGTACAGCGTAGATGTCGTCAACGCGCTGCGCATCTGCGCGTATGCGGGCCAAAACCCCGACTATCCGAAGGAATACTACATCGACGCGCTCCTCACCCTGAACAACAAGCTGTATACCGGGCCGATCGAAAACTTCTACCGCATCATCGTGTTCAATCGCTTTGGCCATGTGGTGGCGAATCGGAGCAACGGCAAGTTCGGCATCGACCCGAACGTCTCCTGGGAGGACATTCCCTGGCTGGACAAGGTGGAGGGCCGGGGAGGCAAGTCCGTGCTGATCGGCGTGCACGAGGACGACTGGGGGCGCCAGGAACGCCCCATGGTCTATTCCTATGTCAAGGAGCTGCAGGGCGAGGACCTGGGCTATATCGAGGTGCAGCAGGAGCAGGCGTATCTCGGCGAAATCCTGCACGCGCCGGACGACGGCACGCAGATCTACCTGTTTGACCCCGAGGGCGGGCTCATGTTCGCCTCTCAGGCGGACGTCGCAGCCCAGGAACTCTACGGCTTCGCGGCGCGGCTGCTGGACGGCGAGGGCGGCGCGACGCCCATGGGCTCGGCGGTGCGCTCAAGGCTGACGGGAGCCTGCGCCCTCGCCATGCTTCCCGACGCGGCGCTGAGGGCGGAGAGCATGGCCATGCTGCGCTCCACACTGATCGTCGTGGCGGTCTTCGCCATGGCCTCGATGCTGTTTGTCTATGTGATCTCCTCCTACCTCACCAAGCCGGTGGAGCGCATGCAGGAGGTCATCGTGCGAACGCAGATAGAGAACATCGGTCAGTCGGTGGCCAGTGAAAAGGACAGCCGCGAGCTGCGCTCCATCAGCGAGGTCTCCCAGCTGATGGACGCCTACCAGGACATGACAGACCGCCTGTCGAAGGCCATCGAGGCCGAGCGCACCACCGCGCGCCTGTACATGAATTCCCAGTTCGACGCGCTGCAGGCCCAGGTCAATCCCCACTTCCTGTTCAACGTGCTGAACGTCATCTCCCAGCGCGGCATGATCGACGACGACGACCTGATCTGCGAAATCTGCGCGAATCTCGCCGCCATCCTGCGCTATTCCACCAACACGAAGCAGCGCCTGGCGACGGTGGAGGAGGAGCTCAACTACCTGTCGCAGTACGCCTTCCTGCAAAAGACGCGCTATCAGGAGCGGTTTGAGTACAGAAGCGATGTGGATGACGCGGTGCTGCCCATGCAGATCCCCCGGCTGACCATCCAGCAGCTGGTGGAAAACAGCATGCACCACGGCTATCAGGATACCGCGGCGAAGATGGTGATTTCCGTTTCCGCAAAGCGCGGGGAGGGTCGAACGGTGATCGCCGTTCACGACCAGGGAACGGGCTTCGCGGAGGATCGGGTGGCCTCGATACTCGAGCAGTTCGCACAGACGCGCAGCGACCTGCGGAACGGAAGGCGGATGCCGAATCTGGAGATCGGGGGCATGGGCCTCGTCAATGTCTATGCCCGCCTGTACCTGATTTTCGGCGAGCGGTTTGACATGACGATCATCAACGACGGGGGCTCGACGGTGTCGATCCTCATTCGTGACGCGTAAAAGGAGGCAAGTGGGATGTTTCGTGTTGTGGCGGTGGACGACGAGCCTTCTGCGCTTTCGTTTCTGTGCCAGATCGTGGAAAAACGCTGCCCGGGCTTTGAGATCGTCGGCAGGGCGTCCAATGGCAGGGAATGCCTGGACATGCTGGCGGAAGCGCGCCCGGACGCGGTGCTCTCCGACATAAAGATGCCCGTGATGGACGGCATCGCGCTGGCAAAGGCGATGCACGAGGCCCATCCGGAGATCCCCCTGCTGATGATCAGCGGCTATCAGGAGTTTGAATACGCCCGAAGCGCGCTGAAATACGGCGTGTATGACTACCTGCTCAAGCCCCTCGTTCCGTCGCAGCTGGCCGAGGTCTTCTCGCGGCTGCGCGGGGAGCTGGAGCAACGGCGGCTGGAGCGGCGAAATCGGGTCCTGAAGCGGCTGTACGCCCGGGAGACGGTGGATGCCGGGGAATTGGAGTGGTGTTTTCCCGAAAAGCTGTACAATTGTGCCCTGGTGCGCAGGAACGGATTGCCCAAGCGCTTTGCCCGGGGCGTGGCCCCAGAGGCCTATGAAGCGGTCGGCGACAGCATCAGCATGTTTGGCCGCGATGAAATGGAGCGCGTCTACCTGTGCCCGTCGGGAACGGATATCGTCAAGCTGTCCGAGGACATCATCCGCCAGCAGGAGGGTGGCAGGGACTACTGCACCGCGGTGTATGCGGCGGCCCCGTTCCCGATCGAAATGCTGCCGAACGTGATGCGAAGGCTGTGCCGCGCGCTGGAAGAGACCACGGTGCTGGGGATCACGCAGCTGTTTTCGATCGACTGGACGGATAACACCTCCAGGAGCAGGGAAGGGG
The DNA here is from genome assembly GCA_030530315.1 of Clostridia bacterium. GTDB lineage: Bacteria > Bacillota > Clostridia > Christensenellales > Aristaeellaceae > UBA2862. The sequence continues at coordinate 21,063 of JAUMVG010000033.1, forward strand.
AAGAAGGCGAAGATTTCAAGACCTTCGAGCACTACCTGAAAACCGGCGACGCGCCCCGCGCCCGCAGGGAGTTTGAGCGCCTGATGCGCGAGTGGGAGGCGGCGCGCATCCCGCAGCTCGCGCTGGAGCGCAGGCTGCGCTATGTGCTGTTCCTCTGCTCGCGCATGGATTCGGCGAGGCATCTGAAGGACGTGGGGGAGCACCTGCTGGACGACGCCTTCTATCACATCGTCTCCATGGCGGAAATGCGGGACTACATGGAGGAGCTGATCTTCCCGGAAGCCAGCCCTGACGGGAACGACGCGCCGCGCATGGATTCCCCGGAGCAGTTCGAGCGCATCCGGGGCTATGTGCTGGCCAACCTTGCCGAACCGCTTTCGCTGGAATCGCTGGGCAGGCGCTTCGGCATCTCCCAGAGCTACATCAGCAAGATGTTTCGCAAGTACGAGGATCGGTCCTTCAACACCTTTCTCACGGAAACCCGCATGGAGCGGGCCTGCGCCATCCTGCGCGCCCAGCCCGAGACGCTGGTCAAGGACGCGGCGCTGATGGTGGGCTACGCGGATCCCTTCTATTTCAGCCGGTGCTTTCGCGCCTATACGGGAATGTCTCCCCGGGATTATGCGCAGACCGGGAATAGCTGAAAGATTTGACGGTTTTTCAGGGTGGCAGTCTCGGTTTTTCCATGTACAATTCCGCGTCAAAAGACAATAATGGAATCAGCGGTGAAATGACTCACCGAAGCAGAAAACCATTCCGGACGAAAAGAGGAGGAACTATGAACAAGAAGGTTTTGTCTCTGGTGCTGGCCATCGTGATGGCTGTCAGCATGTTCGTGACCGTCTCCGCGCTGGCGGAGGAGAAGCCCTTCGAGGGCGTGACCATCACCTTCTGGGGCGGCCAGGCCGAAATGAACCCCGGCACGCTGGCGGTCATCGAGAAGGCCGAGGAAGCCCTGGGCCTGCACGTGGAAACCGAGATCAACCCCGGCGGAAGCGAGGGCGACAACATCCTCAAGACCCGCATCGCCTCCAACGACCTGCCGGACCTGATGGTCTACAACTCCGGCTCCAAGCTGTATGATCTGAACCCCTCCCGCTGCTTCCTGGACATCAAGGACTGGGATTTGGTCTCCCGCGTGGATGACGCCTTCCTGTCCTCCGTGACCATCGACGGCGCGGTGTACGGCCTGCCCCAGTCCTCCACCCAGGCGGGCGCCGTGATCTACTACAAGCCCGACTACGAGGAGCTGGGCCTGGAAGTGCCCCACACCTGGGCGGACTTCGTGGACAACTGCGCGAAGCTGGCCGAGGCCGGCAAGACCCCCATTGAGCTCACTGCGGGCGATACCTGGACCACCCAGGTGCTGTTCCTGGGCGACTACTACAACATCAACGCCGAGTACCCGACCTTCGCCGAGGAGTACACCGAGGGCAAGGCCAAGTACGCCGACATCCCCGTGGCCACCCGCTCCTGGACCAAGTATGAGGACCTGGTGGACTACCTGAACGCCGACAAGTCCGCCGCCACCGTGTCGGACGGCAACTTCGCCATCGGCGTGGGCGAGGCGACCCACTGGTTCATCCTGACCCAGCAGCTGCCGCTGATCATCGCGGAGGCCGAGGACCAGGCCGACATCGGCGTGTTCGGCGTGCCCGGCGACGATCCCGAGAACCATGGCCTGACCGTGTGGGAGCCCATGAGTTTCTATGTGTGGAAGGATTCCCAGAACATCGACGCCGTGAAGGCCTTCCTGGACTTCTACTTCTCCGAGGACATGCTGAACCTGTACTTCGAGACCTACGGCGCCAACGGCCCCTCCTGCATCAAGGGCTATACGCTGCCTGAGTCCGTGTGCGACGCGGTTCGCGTGGACATGCAGCAGTACTTCGACGCCGGCAAGACCTGCCCCGCTCTGGAGTACGTCTCTCCCATCAAGGGCACCGCTTGCGAGCAGCTGACCACCGCCGTGGCCCTGGGCCAGATGTCCGGCGCGGATGCCGCTGCGGACTATGACGAGGACTGCAAGAAGTCCGCGGTCCAGCTGGGCTACAACTGGGACTGATGCATTAGAATCGGCCCGATCCACTGATACACGCGACGCGGCCGCCTGGCATTTCGACAGGCGGCCGTGTCTTGACTGAGGAGGCCAAATCAATGACAAAGACCAAGGAAAAGAGCTTGTACTCTCTTTGGTTTATCGTCCCGTCCCTGGTCATTTTCCTGATCTTCTTCCTGTGGCCCGTCATATCGTCGCTGTACTACAGCATGACGGTCTGGAACTTTGAAACGGCCAGGTTCAACGGACTTGAAAACTACAAGCTGTTCTTCACCGACCCGGCCATGAGCACCTCGGTGCCCCACACGCTGCTGTACGCCTTCGCCACCAGCGGACTCAAGGTGGTGCTGGCGTTCTTCATCGCCATCTTCCTGACGAGCAGCATCAAGACGAAGGGCTTCATCCGCTCTGCGGTGTTCTTCCCGAACCTGGTTTCCACCATGGCCGTGGGCCTGACCTTCGCCTACATGATGCACCCCACCAAGGGCCTTTTGAACGTGGTCATCCAGGGCATCACCGGCAAGACCGTGGACTTCCTGGGCGACCCCAAGACCGCGCTGTGGTCCATCATCGCCACGGACGTTTGGAAGGGCCTTTCCATCTCGGTGGTCATCTACATCGCCGGCATCCAGTCCATCGACCGCAGCTACTATGAGGCGGCGTCCATCGACGGCGCGAACTGGTGGCAGCAGATCACCAACGTGACCCTTCCGCTGGTGGCCCCGGCGCAGAACTCCATCATCATCCTGTCGCTGATCGGCGGCCTGCGCACCTTCGATCTGATCTGGGCCATGACCGGCGGCGGCCCCGGCTTCGCCACGGACGTGCTGGCCTCGGTGATCTACAAGCAGTACGCCGCGGGCTTCTACGGCCTGTCCACCGCGGGCAACGTGGTCATGCTGGTCCTGATCTCCGTCATCGCGTTCCCGCTGCAGCACTTCCTGAACAAGCGAGAGGAGGCGATCCGCTGATGGAAGGCAAGCGCAGAAGAAACCAGATTATCGGCGATGTGGTCGGCGTGCTGCTGACGATCGTCCTCTTCGTGATTCCCTTCTACTTCATGTTCGTCCAGTCGATCAAGACCAAGAAGGAGTCCAACCGCCTGAGCATGGCGTGGCCTTCGGAGATCCACTTTGAGAACTACGTCGAGGTCTTCAAGAAGGCCAATCTGCTGACGGCCTTCAAGAACAGCGCGATATTGACGCTGTTCACGGTGCTGGGCCTGATCGTCACCGGCGCCATGGCGGGCTACGTCATCCAGCGCCGCAGGGACAAGGTGACCACCGCCATACAGTCCGTCATCATGCTGGGCCTGATGATCCCCGCGTCGATCCTGCCGACCATTCGCATGCTCCAGGCGATGCACATCTACAAGACCATGTTCTCCATGGTGATGATCGAGATCGCCCTGCAGACGCCGTTCACCATCATGCTGTACCGCGGCTTCATGTCCTCGATCCCCGTGGATCTGGAGGAGGCGGCCAGCATCGACGGCTGCAACCGCTGGCAGATCTTCCAGAAGGTCATCTTCCCGCTGCTGAAGCCAATCCAGGCCACGATCATCATCCTGGTGGGCGTTCAGACCTTCAACGACTTCACCAATCCCCTGTACTTCCTGCCCGGCGCGTCAAACGCCACCGTGCAGCTCACGCTGTACAACTTCAAGGGGCAGGCCTCCAACAGCTACAACCTGCTGTTCGCCGACATCATCATGATTACTGTGCCGATGCTCATACTGTTCCTGTTCTTCAACAAGCGCATCGTCGCGGGCATGGTTGCCGGCGCGGTGAAGGGATAACAAAACATCCTGCGTGGCCGGAAAGCGAATGCTTTCCGGCCACAGCCTTTTCATCCCTGCTAGGGTTGTTTTCGGCACGGAATCCGGTATGACAAGCATCATCGGCACTTGCCAACGGGGCTTCCGTGCGCTATAATAGTAAGCGGATACTAACACTCTCCGGCCCATCATGTCGTGAAGTCAACGATGGGCTTTATCGTGAAGAAAGGTTAGTTGCTTCTAATGAAAGATTTGGCGTGCCCGCCAGCCGGGTGCCGTAGCTGCCGGTCGTATTCCCTGGATTATTCGCGCTCGCGGCGTGGGCCCGCGCCGTATCCCAAGGATCATGAGGGGTTCGCCGGTATCGAGCATCGTCTGTTGAGAGAGAAAGGAGAGAAGGAAATGAATATCTGGGTCATCTTGATTGAAATGGTCGCGTTCGCAGCGATCTTCACGACGGTCATATTCGTCTATTATCTCGGGGACCGGAAGTACAGCCCCGTGAGTATTCACAACTATCCGCCGGACATCCAGGCGGAATACTTCAAGACCCATGAGAAGGTCGACGTGAGCTACAGATCCAAAAATGTGCTGCTGACCAAGGGCTTTGGCGTTCTGCTCTTTACGGGCATTCTGCTGGCGTGCGCGTGGATCGCCGGGGCAAGGACCTTCTGGCAGGGCTTTCTGCTGGCCTTTGGCCTGATGGCGTGGATCGGCGTCTATGACACCTGCTTCCTGGACTGGGTTCTGTTCGCCAACCTGCCGATGTTCCGGCTGGAGGGCACGGAGCACATGGACAAGGCGTATCACCAGAAGTGGTTCCACGTCAAGGGAATGCTGTTTCCGGGGATCATCTTTGCGCTGATTCCCGCCGCCCTGGTGGGGTGGCTGGTGACCGCGATTCGCTGAGGGAGGTAGAGACCATGGCAGACAGACGCGCGCAGATCAGAGACGCTTACAAGCTGACCGGAGGCCATGCCAGCTTCTATGACGGCATGATGACCTATTCCACCTTTCTGGGAAAGGCGATCTGCCGGATCGTGTGGAACATGGACGGCGATAAGAACTATGCCTATCTGGAGCGGGCCCTGTCCGGTGTGCCGGATAACTTCGCGGGAAGGCTGTTGGAGGTGCCGGTGGGCACGGGGGTGTTGACCATGCCGGTCTACCGGGAACTGCCCGACGCGGATATCACCTGTCTGGACTACTCGCCGGACATGATGTCGGCGGCCAAGGCGCGGGCGGAGCGCATGGGGATTGAAAATGTCCGCTTTGTCCAGGGGGATGTGGGCGCGCTGCCCTTTGGCGACGCCAGCTTCGACGTCGTGCTTTCCCTCAACGGCTTTCACGCCTTCCCGGACAAGGAAGCGGCCTGGCGCGAGACCTTCCGGGTACTCAAGCCCGGCGGCACCTTCTGCGGCTGCTTCTACATCCAGGGCGGCTGCAGGCGGACGGACTGGTTCATCAGGCACCTGTACCAGCCCAAGGGATTCTTTACGCCGCCCTATGAGACCGAGGCGAGCCTGAGAGCGCGGCTGTCAAAGCTGTACGCGGAGGCGGAAGTGACCCGATTTGAAGGAATCGGCTGCTTCCAGTGCAGGAAGTGAGCGCCATGATCGTCGTTCAACTGGTCCTGTACTGCGCCCTGTTCACAGGGATGGTGAAGCTGGGCGTGGGAAACAGCCCGCTGAACGGCCTGTTCTTCTATCCCAAGCCCGTGCAGGAGAGGGTGTACGCGCTGGGGCTGACGGATCGGGAGACGGTCGGCCGCAGGCGCAAGCGCTTCATGACCGCCTTCTTCGCGGTCATGGCGGCGGCGCTCGTGCTGATCATCCGCGCCTGGAATGGGATCCGTGCCTTTCGGGCCGCGTATTGGCAGGCGCTGCTTTTCCTGGAAGTGATGAACTGGTATGACGGCATCGTGATCGACCGGCTTTGGGTCGGCCACAGCGCCTTCTGGGTCATTCCGGGAACGGAGGATATCCCCTTTGTGCAGACCTGGCCGCAGGTGCTGAAAAAGCGGGGCATCCTGACGGCCATCTGGGTCGCCGGCGCCGCCATCGTCGCCGGGATCGTGGCGCTCATGTGAATGAAAGGAAGATTGAACGCAAATGAGAGAAAAGGATCTGCCCTTCGATCGATCAAGGCACGCGATCTACACGAAGAACGCGAAGAAGTGCGTTCAAATGCTGCTGCGCCGGTATTACGACGAATCCACGGCGGCGGCGCTGTGGGAGAAAGTGCAGTTGCAATACTGCGCCTTTCTGGAGGACGAGCCGCCCATGGCCGGCGTGAAGATGAAGATCAGCATCTACGATCCCATACTGATCTTCGCCTGGTATGCCGTGATTCCCGACAAGCCGCCGCTGGAGGACGTCCAGCAGGATGTCTTCGACTGCTTCATGAGTGGGTTCGAAGTGCTGGGCAAGCTGTTCAACCTGAACCGTAGACTGGACAATCGCATCGCGCACCTGGTGTTCAAAAAAACCGCAGACCAGCGCGACCGGGAGATCGCGGCGTTTCCGGGGTCCTTCCGGATGCAGGGTTATGCCTACGACAGGCAGAACGGCGTCGTGCGCTACGGTTTTTCCCAATGCCCCAACGCGGAGTTTGCAAAGCGCCACCACATGGAGGACGTGCTGCCCGTGATGTGCAACTGCGACCACCTTGCCATGCAGAAGCTGCACGCGACGCTGATCCGGGAGGGCACCTGCTGTACCTCCGGGCTGTGCGACTACTGCATCGTGGGGGATCGGAACCCCATTGCCGGACAGTACGAACTTGTGACGCTGAAAAATGGCCTGTGGGTCAGCGTGAGGAAGTGACGCGCGCGACCCACTCGCGCGCGTCTTCCCGGTCCGGCGTCGCTGAGAACAGCACACTGTGCTGTTCTCCTGGCGTTGCGGCCCTCTTCACAGGGGGGCGGGGCAAGAGAGTGCGGCGTTCAGCGCGTGGCTCGCTGCCCAATGGGGGAGAGCTGGCACGGCGTAGCCGTGTCTGAGAGGGGTATCCTCCAAGAAAACCTGAGGGACCTGCATTTTTACATCCCTTCATGATGCGCACCATCCTGTCTTGGCCCGTAGGAGAAGGTCACCCTCGGGCAATTTCCATCGTCCGTTCCTTCGTTGATTACATATTGCGCTTCGATGGTCAGATTTCAACGAGCTATGTTAGTTTTAACAAACAAACGTTGCGATCTTCCAACAGATGACTATAATTAAGTAAGAGGCTGCTAACTATAAGGCAAGCGCTTTGGACCGGGAAGCCGAAGGGGAAAGGATAGATGAAGTCGTACACGCCGGAAAAGCTGGTGGTGATCAGCCGCTATCGGAACTACTTTCCGACCCTGCCGGAGGATGTCCGCAGGGATGTTTTCAGGCGGATTGACGCGCTCATTCAGGAGGAAAGGGAATACTGCGACCCGGGCAACGCCAAGCACATGGCGCAGATACTGACTTCCATCGCCATGTATGAGGTCCTCCAACGGCACGGGCGGACGGAGGCGGAGGCCTACAGGATCGTTTCGGAGGAGATGTGGAAGTTCCTCGATCCGTCCGGCATGCAGAAGCTGGCAAAGAAAAGCTTCTTCCTTCCGCTGATGAAGAAGCTCGTCCCCTTTGGCTTTAAAAAGGGCTCGGGCGCCGGCTGGCGCTATACCTGGCACAGGGACGACCCAAAGGACGAGTTCCACTTTGAGTGCAACGAGTGCCTCTATGCCAGGATCCTCGGAAAGCGGGATATGATGAAGCTGGGTGCCATGTGCTGTCATGCAGATATCATCAATTACGGAAGTCTGCCGTTTACGGACTTCATTCGAACGGAAACGCTCTGCCAGGGCGGCAAGCGGTGCGACTTCCGGTTTGTCCGGCACGCGACCGACGCCGGCGACGGGTGGGAGCGAACCAAGAGTATATGATACTAATCCCTGACTAAAACAAGACATTTCAGCGGATCTTTTCCGTGTTGGCGGTGTTGAAGCCCCTTGACTTGCCGCCAGCAAGCCTGCGGGACTTCGCCTTGCCAACACAAAAAAGCCCTCGCTGATTCAGTCTCATTTTAATCAGGTCTTAGTATATAACCGGGAGGAGGCAGATTAATGGGATTGTTCAAGGATTTTGTGAGCCAGACGCGGAAGCCGCAGGGCTTCCTGGGAAAGGTGATGCTGGGGGGCATGAACTCCGGGCACGCGAAGATGGCGGACTGGGGACTGTCTCATTTGCCGGAAATCGCCCCGGAAAGCGCCGTTGACCTGGGCTGCGGCGGCGGGCGGAACGCGGGGGAACTGATGAAGAAGTATCCCAAGGCGCACGTGACCGCCATCGACTATTCCGAGCTGTCCGTGAAGAAGGCCAGGGCGTACAACCGGGACAGGATCGCTGCCGGACGCTGTACGGTGCAGCAGGGGGACGTGTCCGACCTCCGCCTTTCCGCTGAATCCTTCGATCTTGCCACGGCCTTTGAAACCATTTACTTCTGGCCGGGCCTTGTGAAGTGCTTCGAGCAGGTGGTGAGGGTGCTCAAGCCGGGCGGATACTTCATGATCTGCAACGAATCCGACGGTACCGACGACGCGGGCTTGAAGTACGAGAAGATCATCGACGGCATGAAGAGCCACACCGTGGAGGAGATCGAAGGCGCGTTGAAGGCGGCGGGCTTTTCCGAAGTGACGAGCGACCATCATCCGTCCAAGCCGTGGATAGCCGTATTGGCAAGAAAGTAAGGAGAGAACGAGCATGGCCAGAAAGGATTCCGAACACCAGAAGATGTCCATGAGCGCGATGTTTCGCGGCAAGGCGATCTTCAAGCCGTTGAACACCGGCCGCATCGACGGGCGCGTCGCCTGCGTGCGGGAGTGGGTGGCGAACATCTTCTTCTATACGAAAAACGGCACGACGATCATGATCGACGCGGGCTACAACTATGCCCGGCTCAGGGAGAAGATGGGCTGGCTGGACATCGACCCGGCGACCATCCGGCATATTTTGATCACCCACCAGGACACCGACCATGTGGGCGCGCTGGAAATGGACAGCGAGCGGCTGTTCAAGGACGCCACCGTCTACATCGGCGAGATCGAGAACCGCTACCTGACCGGCGAGAAGCGGCGCAAGGTGTTTCACGGGCTGTACAGGCTGCCCATGGTGAAGATGGACAACAAAAAGATGCTTTTGAAGGACGGCGACGTGTTCAACATCGACGGCATCAAGGTCGAGTGCCTGCTGGTGCCGGGCCACACCTGGGGCCACATGGTCTACCTGATCGACGACGAATACCTGTTCACCGGGGACACGATCTGGTTCGGCGCGGATGGCGGCTACAGCTTCATCAGCACCCTGGCGGAGGACAACCGCCTGTCGGTGCGCTCTCTCGAGAAGCTGGAGGCAAACCTTCGCGCCAGGAAGCGCCGCATCGCGGTGATCACCGGGCACACCGGCTGGACGGACGATCTGGACTTCGCCTTCGCCCACCGGACGGAGATCTGCAAGCCCTTCACGAAGAAATACGCCGACCCGGAGGCGCCCTATGACGGCTATGTGGAGGATGACGATACCGAAGACAGGGCGCGCAAGGTACTGCTGAAGAAGAAGGGGGCACAAGCATGAAAGCCGATTACAAGAACTGGATGCCCAAGGGCATGATCTACTCCTTTCTGGGCGGGGCGATCGGTTGTGGCGCTGTTGCGATCGTTCTCAATGCGCTGCTGAACGGCACGCTGAAAACCGTGCTGACGGTGGTGTTCGCGGCAGCGGCGGTTGTCCTTTGCGGGCTGACCGTCTGGGCGGTGCTGATGCACCGCGCCTTCAGCTATGACGGCAAGCGGCAGATGTCCCGACAGATCATCGAGGGCACCGCGGCCCATGTGAAGCTGCCCCGGGGCGGCAAGTGCCTGGACGTGGGCTGCGGCAGCGGCGCGCTGGCCATCGCCGTCGCCAAGCGCAATCCCCAGGCCCAGGTCGTGGGCATCGACCGCTGGGGCAAGGAGTATGCCTCGTTCAACAAGAATCTCTGCGAGAGCAACGCCAGGGCCGAGGGCGTGAAGAACATCTCCTTCCGGCAGGGCGACGCCACCCATCTCGACTTCGCCGACGAGACCTTCGACGCCGTGGTGAGCAACTACGTGTACCACAACATCCCCGGTAAGGCAGCTTCGCTCGCTGAGCAAAGCTATTCCAGCACAAAGAGCTGGAATGACACGGCTCGAATCATAGATTCGGGGCACGTCACCGCCCGGCAGAAGTACCTGCTGGAGACCCTGCGCACGCTGAAGAAGGGCGGCACCTTCGCACTGCACGACATCTTCTCCCGTTCCAAGTACGGCGACATGCAGGCGTTTGTGAAGCTGCTGAAGGACATGGGCTATCAAAAGGTGGAGCTGATCGACACCACTGACGGCAGATACATGTCGAAATTCGAGGCGACCTGGATGGCGCTGAGCGGTTCGGCGCTGCTGACGGGGATCAAGTAATCTGTTCGGGAGGAAGGCCGATGTTCTGGGACAGCGTGGCCGGCGTATACGACCTGTTTGTCAACGTCGTCAACCGGAGGACCCATGTGGCGCTGAGGGAGATCGTCGCGGACCTCATACGGCCCGGCGACCGCGTGCTGGAATGCGCCTGCGGGACGGGATTGCTCACCGGGGTCATCGCGCCGAGGTGCGCCCATCTGACGGCCACCGATTTCGCTCCGAAGATGCTGGCGCGCGCAAAAAAGAACTGCGCCGCGTTCGGCAACATCACTTTTGAGCCGGCGGACATCACGGCGCTCGGTTATCCGGACGACAGCTTCGATGTGGTGGTGGCGGGGAACGTGATCCACCTGCTGGACGAGCCGATGAAGGCGCTTCGTGAGCTGGACCGCGTGTGCGGGCCGGGCGGCCATTTGATCATTCCGACCTACATGAACCGGGACAGGGAGGGAAACACCAGCGGCTTCGCCACGGCGGTGGGAAGGGCCGGTGCGGACTTCAAGCGGCAGTTCACCGTTCAGAGCTACCGGCAATTCTTCCTGGACGCGGGCTACGGGGACGTCTCCATACGGCTTGCCGAAGGGCGCATTCCCTGCGCCGTGGCCGTGATGAGCAAAAGGGTACCTCGAAAACTCTCATCGACGCAGGACCGCTGAATTGTATCCAAAGGGGAGATAGGCAGAATGTCAAACGCAGAAAAAACAAGAAGATTGATGCTCCTCGGCATCGCCGGGTGCCTGCTCTACGTGGTCGGGGACTTCCTGTTCGCCGCTACGGGTCGGGGACAGACGAATGAGACCCTCGGCTTGTTCACCCGCGTGGCGTATCTGGACATGGCGGAGTGGCGCATGTGGGCGAGCATACTGTGCGGCTTTGTGGGATCGCTGCTGTACTACATGGGCTTTCATCAGATGTACGGGCTGCTGGACATACGCGTGACCGAACAGAGGGACAGGATTTGGGTCCGGCTGTTTCGGATGGCGTACATCACCGGCGCCATCGCCTGGACGTGGGTGCACGCCATGTTCATGACGGACGCGCTGATCTTCAAGCACGTGTTCGACGCCTACGGAGACCTGCAGGCTGCGGCGGACATCGCCAACCGGGTGTTCTACGCCAACGCGCCGGGCATGGCGGCGGCCTATATCCTCTGCGACGTGGGGCTGACGGTCATCATGATCGCGCTGGTCTGGAAGGGGATCATCCCCTTGAAGAGCACGGGCGCGCGCATCCTGGCGACGCTGTGCAACCCGATCATGCTGCCGGGCATAGTGGGGAACCTGCTGGGGCTGCTGCCGTGGCCGCTGAACCAGCTGGACCATGGCACAGAGTCCTTTGGCCACGCGCTGGTGCTCATGCTGGGATTGATGCTGCTAAAGGAAATGCATAAAGGGCCCGCGACGCGGTGAAACGGATGCTCTCCGTCGCGGGCTGCGCCGGGGCAGATGGGGATGTGGTTGCGACGTCTGCCGGCGGGAGCGGACCCTCCGCGCCGTTGGCGGAGAGGTCCCCGGGTGCGTTCACGCCTGCTTCATGCCTGGGCGGTTACGCGGATCAGCTCGCGCTCCAGGGCGGACGCGCTGCCGCGGCGCAGCTTGACCAGCTGTGCCCCATGCTTCCGGGCCTCCTTCTGCGCGCTGATGACCAGGGGATGGGATACGGTATCCATACAGACGAAGATGTAGTCCGGATTCCCCAGTTGGTTGGCAAAGCTGCCCTTTTTGAGGGGAATGGCGCGCGCCGTGATGTTGTACTTGGCACACAGGTCGCGATAGGTGCGTCCCATACACTCATTGCCGCCGATGATAATTGCGCTCATAAGTCCTCCACAGGTGCGTGTATTAGCTTCAACTAACTTTATATTAGCATATTCTAACTCTAATTGTCAAGCGCTTATTTGGCTCTTCACGAAATTTCTGGGATTGACGAACGCAGTCAGCGGTCATTTGCCCAGATCCCGCGCTTCGCAGAGCTTATGAAGAAGACCTTATGATCGAAGGACGTGGGCGCAGTCCCACAAGAAGCGCGAAGAACCAAAAAGAAGTAGTGACAAGAATACGCCGGTCGACTATAATAGCAATGAGCTGTGTCGGCCGGCGCGTGTTTGTCCGTGGCCCGGAGGGCCGCGGACATGCGGGGCGCCGACAGATTCTCATACGGGAAAAACGCCCTGGAGAAGTCGGCTCAGGGGATAAACTGTGGTTTTCGGGAGGCGTTCATGACGAAGCGTAAACTCTATCTCGCGCTGCAGGCTGTGGTCTGTATCGCACTGGTGGTTTTACTGTCCCTGTCGGCGATATCGATCTATCGGGAGGGCTCGGTCCGCAAGGCGGAGCATCCCCTGGAAAGCATCTACACGCCAGAGGCCGTTGCGGAGAAATTCGCGCCCATCGCGCCGCTGATCGTCGCGGGCCTCGGCCTGCTGATCGTGGGCATCGCGCTGGGTGTGAAGGATGAACGTGCCGGGAGGGAAACGGAGGACGCGGCGCTCGAGCGGGATCTGGCGGCCGCCCGCGTCGCCCGGCCCTCCGAGGCCATGCTGACGGAACGGCGAAGGCAAAAGAGGGTCATGTGGCTCGGCCGGGGCCTGTTCGCGCTGTGCATGACGCCCGTACTGGTCTACCTGCTGAATCCGGCCCACTTTCCGGAAGCGGACCTGGAGGGCATGTTCATCGGGCTGATCCGGGTGCTCCTGCCCTGGACCGCCGCGGGCCTTGGCGCGCTGGCGGTGTGCTCTGTGCTGGCGGAGAGGAGCGCCCTCCGCGAGACCCAGGCGGCCCGGGAGCGAATGAAGGAGGAAAGGGCGGCGGGCATCGCGGCGGGCTCCAAGCCCCTCGAGCCTCGGAAGAGGACGGGCATGCTGCAGGCGGTCGTCATCGTCGCAGCCATCGTCCTCATCATCGCCGGGGCGCTCAACGGAAGCGCCCGGGATGTGCTCTACAAAGCGATCACCATCTGTACGGAGTGTGTTGGCCTTGGATAATGTGAAAACCGGCTGGTGGCAGGCGCACAGGCCGACGACCCGGCGGCTCGTTCAACTGTATTCGGCCCTGCTGCACAATGCCTATATCAAGGGCTTCATCGATGGGAAAATCTACGCCGGAAGCGCCAAGTTCGCCTGCGTGCCCGGCTTCAACTGCTATTCCTGCCCCGGCGCGGTGGGCTCCTGCCCGCTGGGCGCCCTGCAGAACGCCCTGGCCTCCGCCGGACATCGGGCGGGCTGGTACGTGCTGGGCATCCTGCTGCTCTTCGGCGTGACCCTCGGGCGGACGATCTGCGGCTGGCTGTGCCCGCTGGGCCTGATCCAGGAGCTGCTGCACAGGATCCCCACGCCGAAGCTCAGGAAGAGCCGCGTCACCCGGGCGCTGTCGTGGCTGAAATACGTCATACTGGCCGTATTCGTGATCGCCCTGCCCCTGGGGTACGGCCTGCGCTATCGGATTCCCATGCCGGCCTTCTGCAAGTATATCTGTCCGGCAGGCACCGTTGAAGGCGCGATGGGCCTCCTGGCGAATCCCGCCAACGCCTCCTACTACGGCATGCTGGGCCTGCTGTTTACCCGCAAGTTCGTCATCATGCTGGTGATCGGCCTGGCGTGCGTGTTCTGCTATCGCAGCTTCTGCCGCTTCGTCTGCCCGCTGGGAGCGATCTACGGCCTGTTCAACCGCTTCACCGTTCTCGGCGTGAAGGTGGACGCGAACCGCTGCAACCGCTGCGGCGCGTGCGTGCGGCACTGCGGCATGGACGTGCGGCGCGTGGGCGACCGTGAATGTATCCATTGTGGCAAGTGCATGGACGTCTGCAATCAGGGCGCGATTTCCATCAAGGCAGGCCGAATCACCCTGAAGGCCCCGGAAACGGGCTGCGCCGGCGAGGCATCCGACGCCCCTGCCAGGCGCCGCAGGCTTGGCAGAATCCTCTGGGGCGCGGCGCTGGCCGTGCTGTGCTTCGCCCTCGTGTGGTTCAACTTCCTGGACCCTGCCGCCCGAAACGATGTCCGGCAGGAACAGGCCGCGGCGGCAACCGAAGCGCCTGTCGCCCCGCTGGAAACGGAGACGCCTGTATCTGCGGAAGCGCCGGTTGATACGGAAGTCCCTGCCGTGGTCAGCTACGACAGCGACGCACCCATCGGGCACGAGGTCGGCCAGCAGCTGGAGGACTTCACCCTTGAGTGCTACGACGGAAGCGAGTTCCACCTGGCGGACATGCGGGGGAAGGCCGTCTTCATCAACCTCTGGGCGACGTACTGCACTCCCTGCGTCCACGAGCTGCCCTATTTCAGCGAGCTTTACGCGGCCCACGAGGGTGACATCGCCGTGATCGCCGTGCATTCCAGGCTGGTGACAATGGACCCGGTGGCGTTCCTCGCCGACAAGGGCTGCGCCATGCCCTTCGCCACGGACACCGACGACGTGGTGAACACCATCGTCGGCGGCACGGGCACGCTGCCGCAGACCGTCGTGCTGAACCGGAGGGGCGAGGTCGTCTACAACCAGGTGGGTTCCGTCACCCCGGAGATACTGGCCTCGCTGTACGACGAGGCGGAGGAATAATTAGATCGAATCGAATGTTCGCCTTGCGAGGGGAGTCCGCGTCAACGCGGGCTCCCTCAGACCGCTGACAAAGCCCACAATCGCAAGAATCCCACCTGATGGAAGAAAAGCAGGTGGGATTCTTGCTTGCTGCGTTGGCAGCGCCTGCAAAATGCGGTCATTTACGACCGGGTAAACTCCCTTTTTTGGTTCATCACGGAAAGTTGTGGGATTGACAGAAACGAGGTAGACAAAAG